>JAIPFV010000075.1 GCA_021736475.1 Spirochaetia bacterium
GGTCGATACGCCCGCCGGAGATGCCGACTGGCTGCTGATGTTCAAGAACGAGACTCATAACCACCCCACCGAAATCGAGCCCTACGGGGGAGCGGCCACCTGTCTGGGAGGGGCTATTCGCGACCCCCTCTCGGGCCGAGCTTATGTGTATCAGGCGATGCGCCTGAGCGGCAGCGGCGATCCGCGCCGGCCCCTTTCCGAAACCCGGCGGGGCAAACTGCCCCAGCGTATTATCACCAGCGAGGCGGCCCGGGGCTACAGCTCCTACGGCAACCAGGTGGGCCTTGCCACCGGTTATGTGCGGGAGTGTTATCATCCCGGCTTCGTGGCCAAGCGGATGGAGGTGGGGGCGGTAATCGGAGCCGTGCCCCTGGCGCAGGTCCGGCGGGAGCGGCCCCAGCCCGGCGATATCGTGCTGCTGGTTGGGGGGGCCACCGGACGCGACGGTATCGGCGGGGCTACCGGCTCATCCAAAGGGCACACCAGCGAGTCGGTGCGGGAGGCTGCCGCGGAGGTGCAGAAGGGCAACCCCCCGGAGGAGCGGGCCCTGCAGCGCTACTTCCGGCGGCCGGAGGTGGCCGGCTGCATCAAACGGAGCAACGACTTTGGTGCCGGCGGGATAGCGGTGGCGGTGGGCGAGCTGGCCGAAGGCCTGGATATCGATCTGGACAGGGTGCCGAAAAAATATGCCGGTCTGGACGGCACCGAGCTAGCCATTTCCGAGTCTCAGGAGCGGATGGCGATAGTGGCCGACCCAGCTCACCGGGACCGGCTGATTGAGGTGGCTGCCCGGGAGAACCTCACTGCGACGGAGGTTGCCGTGGTAGGCAGCCATGGCCGGCTGCGGATGTTCTGGCAAGGCGAGGCGATAGTTGACCTCAGCCGCGAGTTTCTGGACAAAAACGGCGCGCCGCGGCATGCGGAAGTGCGTATTTCGCCGCCCTCGGACTCGTCTCCTCCCGCAGCGCCCGCAAACGCGCCTGCCACCGGCAAGCGGGGCTGGATAGAGCTGTTCCGCGACCTCAACTGTGCCGGCCAGCAGGGTTTGGTAGAGCAGTTCGACTCGACCATCGGGGCACGGAGCGTACTGCTGCCCTTCGGAGGCGCCCGCGGCCTGACCCCCGCCGAAGCGATGGTCGCGAAGCTGCCCGTACCCGGAGGAGCAACCTCGACGGTAAGTTTTATGGCGGCCGGCTATAATCCCGATACCGCCGCCCGCAGTCCCTACCTGGGGGGCATCAATGCGGTGGTGGAGGCACTGTGCCGGATAAGCCCCGCCGGCGCCGACCCGTCACGGGTACGCCTGTCGCTTCAGGAGTATTTTGAGCGCCTGGGACAGGATCCGTACAGATGGGGCAAGCCCTTTGCCGCCCTGCTGGGAGCCTACCGGGCCCAGATCGAGCTGGGTACCCCTGCGGTGGGCGGGAAGGACAGTATGTCCGGTAGTTTCGAAGAGCTCAGCGTTCCTCCTACCCTGGCTGCCTTTGCCGTGGCCGCCGGAGAGCTGGGAAATGTGATATCTCCGGAGTTCAAGGCCCCCGGCCGCGAGCTGCTGCTGCTGCAGGTTAATATAGACAGCCGGCCGGGGGCCGAGCAGATAGTTGTACTGCCGGCGCTGCGCCGCGGTCTGGAGTATCTGCACCGCCTGATTCGCGAGGACTTTGTGGCAGCCTGCCGTAGTATTCGCCAGGGCGGGACAGCGGCGGCGGTAAGCGAGATGGCCTTTGGTAATTTTATCGGCGCCCGGTTTGACGGCGAGTTGTCCCGGGAGTCCCGTTACGGCTCCTTTGTACTGGAACGCAAGTCCTCCCGCCCCCTCCCGCAGCCCCCCGAAGGGGTTTACCTGCGGCGGATCGGCCGGACGACGGAGGAGCCCGTGCTGGACGGTTACCCCCTGGATGAACTTCTGCGGGCCTGGCAGGAGCCCCTGGCCGGGGTATTTCCCATGCAGGCGGAGCCGGGGGAGGGGCCGGTAGAGTGGTCGACTTGTACGAAGCGTGGTGGCCTCCACGCTTCGAAGGAGCGCTCCCGGCCCAGGTCCGGCCTTCAGCACAGGACTGGAGGACGGATCGGGATGCCCCGGGTGCTGCTGCCGGTTTTTCCAGGGACCAACTGCGAGGATGAGTCAGCGGCCCGGTTTCAGTCCGCCGGGGCGCAGACTGAGGTGCTCCTGTTTCGGAACAAGGAGCTGGCCCAGGTGGAGGAGTCCATCGAGCAGCTGGCCCGGCAGATTCGGCAGGCCCAGATTCTGATGCTCCCCGGGGGCTTTAGCGCCGGGGACGAGCCGGCCGGGGCGGGGAAGTACATTGCGGCGGTCCTGCGCAGCCCCGCGGTAATGGAGGCGGTGACGGAGCTGCTGGAGCGGCGGGACGGTCTGGTTCTGGGTATCTGCAACGGCTTTCAGGCGCTGCTGCGCACAGGGCTGCTGCCCTATGGTGAGTACCGCCGCCCCTCGACGCAGATGCCTACGCTGGCGCCGAACTCGGTGGGCCGCCATGTATCCCGTCAGGTGAAAACGGTAACCCTTTCCAAGCTCTCACCCTGGCTAATGGCCCTCTCGGTGGGGGATGTATATACCCTGCCGGTCAGCCATGGGGAGGGACGCTACTTTTCCCCAAAAGAAGAAATTGAAAAATTGATGAACCGGGGACAGGTAGCCTTTCAATACTGTGATGCCGATGGTACGCCGACCCTGGAGTTTCCGGACAACCCCAACGGCTCGATGGCGGCAATTGAGGGCATCAGCAGTCCCGACGGGCGGGTGCTGGGGAAAATGGGCCATTCCGAGCGAATCGGCGAGGGGGTGGCGATTAATGTTCCCGGGCGGAAGGACCAGGGGCTATTCCGGGCCGGGGTAGAGTACTTTTTATGAGAGGTGAAGGATGCATGTGACGATTGTGTTGGGAAGTTCCTCGGATGCCCGGGTTATGAAGGGGGCTGCCGATGCGCTGGATACCTGCGGGGTGGAGTGGGAGGCGCGGATTTTGTCGGCCCACCGGATGCCCGACGAGCTGAAAGCTTATGTCGAGGGACAGGTGCAGGGCGGGACCGGGGTGTTTATCGCGGGAGCGGGGCTGGCGGCACATCTGCCGGGGGTGATTGCCTCGCATACGGTGAAGCCGGTGATCGGTGTGCCGATCAGAGCTGCCTTTGACGGCCTGGATGCCCTGTTGTCGATAGTGCAGATGCCGAAGGGAGTGCCCGTGGCTACGGTCGGGGTGAACAACAGTTACAACGCCGGGCTGCTGGCGGCACAGATTCTGGCGGCCGGACAGTTGGCCGGACAGTTGGACCGGCAGGCCCAGGCTGCCCGGGAGGACGCCGGAGAGTTAGAAGAAAAGCTGCAGCGGCTGCGTCGGGAACGGGCGGCGGCACTACTAAAAGAACCACAAAATCGGGAGGTATTTGAATGAACCGGGAAGAAATGAACCAGCAAGAGAAGTTGGGAGAGATGTTATACGAGGGCAAGGCCAAACAACTGTTTGCCGTGGAGGATGACCGGCAGGTGCTGATGCACTACAAAGACGATGCGACGGCCTTTAACGGCGAGAAGAAGGGCAGTATCAGCGGAAAGGGAGAGATGAACAACTCTATTTCGGCGATGATCTTTCAGCTGCTGGAGCGGAGGGGGGTGAAAACCCATTTTATTGAAAAAACCGGCCCCCGGGACCAGCTCTGCCGGAAAACCAGGATCATCCCCCTTGAGGTGATTATCCGCAACGTAACCGCCGGCAGCATGGCCAAGCGCTTCGGGGTTGCCGAGGGAACCGAGCTAAGCGAGCCGGTCTACGAGCTTACCTATAAAAACGACGACCTGGGCGATCCGCCTATGAACGATTACCATGCGGTAGCCCTCGGGCTGGCCTCCTGGGAGGACCTCGAGCTTATATACAGCTACGCCAAACAGATTAACGGGCTACTGACCCCCTTTTTCCTTGCCCAGGGGATTCGGCTGATAGACTTTAAGCTCGAGTTCGGCTGGGTCGCTGACTCTGAAGAACCGCTTTCAGAAAAAATAGTGTTGGCCGATGAAATATCCCCGGACACCTGCCGCTTCTGGGATGCCGTAACCGGCGAAAAGTTGGATAAAGACCGCTTTCGCCGTGATCTGGGCAAAGTGGAAGATGCCTATCATGAGATTCTCGGACGCCTGGAGAGGGCTTCCTATGCGGAATGACATGTCCCTGCAGGATGACAAGCTCCATGAGGAGTGCGGAGTCTGCGGAGCCTGGTTCCCGCCCGCAAGCGCTGAAACTGAGCAGGAGGGGGTCGGTCCGGAGCGGCCATTAATGGGCCGCCTCCTCTACTATGGACTCCTGGCCCTGCAGCACCGGGGTCAGGAGAGCGCCGGAATTGCAACGAACGGGGCGGCACCTGATGCGGGAGCTTCCACTTCAGCCGTTCCAGAAGTAAAGGCCTCTTCGGCTTTAAACTTCACATTAGAGAAGGGGATGGGCTTGGTTTCGGAGGTCTTCTCCGCCGCAAAACTGGAGGTGCTGGACGGGAATATTGGAATTGGCCATACCCGTTACTCCACCGCCGGCAACAGCATTTTAGTGAACGCCCAGCCCTTAACCGGACACAGCAAACAGGGGCCCCTTTCGGTAGTACACAACGGCAACCTGACGAACGCCGACATTATACGTGAGTTGTTGGAGGAGTCGGGCAACCTGTTTCGCACCGAGAGTGATTCAGAGGTCATTCTGAACCTGGTTGCCCGCTCTGCTGTAAAAAAGGGAGTGGCTGAGGCTGTATGGGATGCCACCCAGGCCATTCAAGGCTCCTTCGCCTTGATCGTGATGACAAGTGACACCATGATAGGCGCCCGGGACCGAAACGGCATTCGCCCCCTCTGTATTGGAACCCTGGAAGACGGATACCTGCTGGCCTCCGAGAGCTGCGCCTTAGACGCGGTGGGTGCTGAGTTTCTGCGGGATGTTGCTCCGGGGGAAATTGTGGTGATAAACCCCGAAGGGCTGCACTCTCTGCGGGGCAGCGAGAGAACCCGCACCCAGACCTGCTCCTTCGAGTACATCTACTTTGCCCGGCCCGATTCGGTGGTCGATGGAAAATCGGTCTACGAAATGCGGCGGAAGTCGGGAAAACTGCTGGCCCGGGAGGCGCCGGTAACGGCCGACTTTGTGGCGGCGGTCCCGGATTCGGGAATTCCCGCGGCGATAGGGTTTTCCGAGGAATCGGGAATTCCCTACGGTATTGCACTGATAAAAAATCGCTATGCCGGCCGCTCCTTTATCCAACCCTCCACCGATGACCGGCGACGGACTGTCCGGGTCAAACTAAACCCGCTTACCGGCGCAGTCCGGGGAAAGCGGGTGGTATTGATAGACGACTCGATTGTACGCGGTACCACTATGCACATGCTTATAGCCCGCCTCAGGGAGGTCGGTGCGGCGGAGGTGCATGTGCGGATTGCCTCTCCTCCGGTGGCCTATCCCTGCTACTTCGGTATCGATACACCCTATCGTGAGGAGCTGATCTCCAGCCACCGGGATGAGGAGCGGGTACGCCGGCACATTGAAGCCGATTCGCTTGCCTTTTTATCCGGGGAAGGGCTTGCTGCAGCACTTGGCGGTCAGGATGCATTCTGTACCGGCTGCTTTGCAGGGGTGTATCCGGTGGGCGCCCCGATTGGTTCCCCCTATAGATCATTGAATGGATTGGAGGCGGGACATAATGGAATACAGTGATGCCGGAGTGGATGCGCAGAAGGGACGCGATTTGGTCGAGAAAATTCGAGGGCACGCTTCCTCCACCTATACCCTCAATAGCGAGGATTCAAAGGGGGGAGTGCTTGCAGGACTCGGCGGCTTTGGAGCTCTGTATCAGCTGGGAAATTACCGGAACCCAGTGTTAGTCTCCGGAACCGACGGGGTCGGCACGAAACTGCATCTGGCGTTAAAGGCGCAGGGCTTTAAAAATGTAGGCATCGATTGCGTGGCCATGTGCGTGAATGATATTCTATGTCACGGTGCACAGCCCCTCTTTTTCCTGGATTATCTGGCTTATGCGGATATCCCCGCCGAGAAGCTCTCCGAGGTCGTGGAGGGTGTGGCCGACGGCTGCCGGCAGGCCGGCTGTGCTTTAGTCGGAGGTGAGAGTGCCCAGATGCCCGGCACCTATCGTCGCGGTGATTTTGATATTGCCGGTTTTTCGGTTGGAGTTGTCGAACGTGCTGAGCTGGTGGATGGTTCACGGGTACGAGAGGGGGATTTACTGATCGGGCTATCCTCGTCGGGACTGCACAGTAACGGTTTTTCCCTGGTAAGGGCGCTGATCAGCGCCCATGAAATTGATTTAGAGATGGATTTTCACGGCCGCCCGCTTATCGAGGAACTGCTTACTCCTACCCGTATTTATACGGGAGCAGTGCTGCCCTTGGTTCAGGCTGGATTGCTGCACGGTATGGCGCATATTACCGGGGGAGGCTTGTACGAGAATGTTCCGCGAATGTGGGGCTCCTCTCCGGTTCCCCTCGGAGCCTGTATTCGCCGAGGCAGCTGGGATGTGCCTCCGGTCTTTGCCTTTCTTGAACAGCTGGGGGTTGATCCGGAGGAGATGTACCATACCTTTAATATGGGTATCGGCTTTGTGCTTGCAGCGGCGCCTGAGCAGAGCGAGAGGGTGGTCCGAAGCGTGGAGGCCGAAGGCATCACCGCCGGTGTAATCGGCAGGATCAGGCGGCAGGAGGGGATATGCTTCGAGTAGCAGTGTGTATATCCGGAAAGGGGAGTCTCGTTCCTCCGCTGTTAGAGGCAGCCCGGCAGACACAGAAGGCATCGGAGACACCTGAGACTCAGATGGAGATAAGCTGTGTAGTGGCCGATAGACCGTATGCCCCCGGATTGAAGAGTAACTGGGCGGAGAAGGTTCCGACCTTCCTTATAGATCGATCAAGAAATTTAGAGTCTATTTCCGACCGGCTTCTTGATCTTCTTCGACCCCGAGCGGATATGATCGTATTAGCGGGCTTTTTATCTATTCTAGATGGGAGTATACTAAAAGCATACGAGGGGCGAATCTTGAATATACATCCGGCTTTGTTGCCTAAGTTCGGGGGGAAGGGTATGTATGGTATGCATGTGCATCGTGCAGTAGTGGCTGCCCAAGAGCAGGAGAGCGGCTGCACGGTTCACTGGGTAACCCGGGGTATCGACAGCGGCCCCATAATTCTGCAGCGCAAAGTTTCCCTTTCGCCGGATGAAACTCCCGCGAGCCTGCAGCATAAAGTACGGCAAATTGAAGGTCCCGCCCTGGCAGCTGCACTTACAAAGGCAGCCGCTTCTTTGGGTGAATTCATGGAAGGAGGCTGTTCATGAAGGTAATGGTTGTCGGCGGAGGGGGGCGTGAACATGCGCTGTGCTGGAAGCTTGCACAAAGCCGTCGTGTAGAAAAGATTTTCTGTACACCCGGGAACGGGGGTACCGCCGGTACTCCAAAGTGTAAAAACTATCCACTTGCCTCCCTTCAAGAGCAGGTGCAGTTGGCGGTTGATAATCAGATAGATCTTGCCGTGATTGGCCCTGAGGGACCTCTGGTTATGGGTATGGCCGATATACTGCGAGAGGCCGGTATACCGACGGTTGGTCCCGGCAAGTCTGCTGCAGCCTTAGAGGGAAGCAAAGCCTTTGCCAAGGACTTTATGATACGGTACGGGGTTAAGACAGCCGACTATCGCCGCTTTCACAAAAGCGAGTTTCAAGAGGCTCTTCAGTATATAGAGACCATAAAATACCCGGTTGTAGTAAAGGCGGATGGATTGGCCGCCGGCAAGGGGGTTACGATTCATAAAACGAAGGCTGAGGCCCGCGCGCAGCTTCACGCTTTATTTGTAGATGAGGTGCTTGGAGAGAGCGGTCATACCGTGCTGATTGAGAAATTTATCCAGGGTCGTGAAGTTTCAGTTATTGTACTGGTAGATGGAACGCAGGTACTGCCGCTTATTTCCGCTATGGATTATAAGCGTATTGGTGAAAATGATACCGGATTAAATACCGGCGGAATGGGGGCCATCTCTCCTAATCCGTTTTACACTGATATGTATCGTAAAAAATTCGAAGAATCGATTCTAAATCCAACTATTAGGGGTCTGAAAAGTGAAAATATTGATTACCGTGGAGTTCTCTATTTTGGCTTAATGATGTCCAAAGAAGATGTGTATCTGCTTGAGTATAATGTTCGCTTCGGTGATCCTGAGACACAGGCTATCATTCCTATGTTAGAGGAAGACTTAGCTCCACTTCTGTATGATCTTGCCCTGGGGCAGCTCCATGAAGATCCATTGAGATGTTATGATGGGTCGGCTTGTAGTGTGGTGGTTGCTTCCGGGGGATATCCTGGAGAATATAGAAGCGGAATACCGATTCAGATAGACCTTCCGATAGCCGCTTCAATTTTTATCGCCGGCGCTCAAGAGAGGGATGAAGAGAGTGGGGCTGGGCGCCTTTATACCAGTGGAGGACGGGTGTTGTCGGTTACCGGAGTGGATAGAGACTTAACCTCAGCCTGCCGTCAGGCATATACCGCATTAGAGAATATCTATTTTGAAGGGCGTTATTACCGAAGAGATATTGGGAAGTTGTAAGTGCTAGGGTAGCACTAATTAGATGTGCTGGACCTACTTGATCTTTTTATAGCTGTGAATATATGATCTTCCTGAGTGGGGGAAGTTCAATATGAATTTACTAATCACCGGAATTACCGGTAATTTTGGATATGCTGTATACAAGGTTCTAAAAGGTCGATCGGATTTAGAGATCTATGCGGGAGCTCGGAATCCTGAACGGGTTAATTTTCTGATTGAAGACCCGGAAATTAACGTACGCCGCTTCGACTTCGATGACGCCGGCACATACGAAGCTGCTCTGGAAGGTATAGAAGCGGTGGTGCTGGTGCGTCCGCCTGCGATCACAAAGGTAAAGTCGAAAATTTTTCCCTTTATTGATATGTGCCGGCACAAAAATATTCAGCATATCCTTTTTCTTTCACTACAGGGCGTGGAGAGTAGGCCTTATACACCTCATTATAAAATCGAGCATTATATAGAGAAAAGCGGTATACCCTATACCTTTTTACGTCCGAGTTTCTTTATGGAAAATCTTATAACCGCCCATCGCGAGGAAATCCGCTATGAGTCTCGGCTATTGGTTCCGGCGGGTGAGGGTAAAACCAATTTCATAGCCGTAGACGATATAGCCCGGGCCGCCGCCCGCTGTATTGGAAATGCCCAGCATTATCGCATCGCCTATGAGCTTACCGGAGAGGAGAATTACTCTTATTACGATGTGGCACGGATACTTTCTGAGGAACTCGGCAGAACCATTAGTTATGAAAAGCCGGGGATGTTCCCGTTTATGCTTTATCGGCTAAAAAAAGGTGAGCCCCTTGGGTTTGTCCTGGTGATGTCGCTCATATATAGGGCGGTAAAGACAGGGAAGGGGGCTGATCAAAATGAGAATCTCTCTGAAATTTTCGGGGTAACTCCCACGGATTTAAGGGAGTTTATACGAGACCGTCGTACTTACTTTGAGCTTGATTCATGATGAGAACGGGTTTGACAGCAGGGACAGAAATAACTAGCCCGCTGGGCTACATAGATTTTTTCTAAAGCAGTTCCACAACGGGGACAGGGCCGGCCTTTCAATCCGTACACCCTTAGGGCCTTCCGGTTTTCTCCTCTTTTCCCTCCTGACACATAATTAGTCTCACCCTCCCCCAAGGAGGTTCCCCGGTTACTAATCCCCTGCCGCAAAACAGTGCGTATTTGAAGCAGCAGCTCTTCGGCTTTATAGGGTTCAATAAGGCGGCTGTTTTCCAGGGGATGAACTCCCGCGGCAAATAGCGCCTCGTCGCAGTAGATATTCCCCAGGCCGGCCAGAAAGCTCTGGTCGAGCAGGAGAGCTTTGATTTGACGTGCGTGCTTATGCACTGCTGAGGCAAATTTGACTGGGGTAAGGTTCGGATCAAAAGGGTCCGGCCCAAGCTTGTCCAATACTTCCCCGGGGCGACGGGTAAAAATAATACGGCCAAATTTACGGGTATCGTGAAAGCGCAGCTGCCGATCACTATCTAATTTAAATTCCACTCTAACATGCGGGTCGGTTTCCTGTTTTGGCGCACACAGCTCATATTGTCCGGTCATCCTAAGATGAGTCAGCAGATAAGCCCCGCGGTCCAGGCTGAACACAATGTATTTACCCCGGCGGCGGATTGACTCTATCCGCCGTCCGCACACCTCTTTGACAAACTGTGCAGCCGAGAGGGGCCTCACGGTATTTTCCCAGGTAATAGCTGCCGAATGAATAGTATCTCCCTCGATCCCGGCGGACCGAAGGTCATTGACAACTGTTTGGACTTCCGGTAATTCCGGCATTACAGGCTCCTGCTGATAATAAGGGTTCTTATTACAAATATTCTGTCCAGGTCGATTCTCTCTCCCCTGTTGATTCGAGGGGAAACCCGTTTTGGCCCCTTTACGCCCGAAGGAAGGCAGGGCCCCGTTCCTGCAGCACCCGCAGAAAGTTCTCGACCGAGCGGTCGTAGCCTGCTTCGATATCGTCGGGAAAATAACAGGCCGGAAGCTGGGCCATGCGGCGGTGGTAGGTGATGCACTCGCAGCACAGGCCTTTTCGGCTACAGGGATACGTACAGTTGCAGTTCTGAGCGTTTTTCTCTTGTGAACAATCTTTCTTCATAGTCAATATTCCCTTTTACACATTTTACCGGCTTCCCTCTGCCGGATTAGTATCGCTGAGCAGCGCATGTGCGGCCTTCAGCGACTCAATGATTGAAATATGCTGGGGACAGGCCTCCTCGCAGACCCCGCACTCGGTACACTGGTCAGCCCTCTCTTCGGCATCAAGTACGTAGTTGTATACCCTCCGCGGCTGCTGCTGATCGTCATACATGTACAGATCATTGTACAAACGTAGGACCCGGGGGATATTTACACCGCTGGGGCAGGGCGTACAATAACCGCAGCCGGTACAGTTTACTTTACGCAGTGAGTCGTACATTTCACGCATCTGCTCAAACAGAATGTGGGTTTCCGTGGAGAAGGTAAGGGCTGCGGATTCATTCGCACTTGCCAGGTTTTGCTGGACCTGTTCCATGCTGCTCATACCGCTGAGAACCAGGGACACCTCCGGATGGTCCCACACCCACTTTAACGCTAGATCCACATGACCGTTGGTGCGTCTTTCGGCACCCAGCTGTTTCAATACCGGCTTTACCTTCTGGGGAGGTTCGGCGGCAATTTGCCCGCCCTTTAAGGGTTCCATTACAATTACGGCCAGCCCGCGTGCAGAGGCCTCACGCAGCCCCCTGCGCCCGGCTTGATACTCCGTATCCATAAAATTGTATTGAATCTGGCAAAATTCCCAGCCCCCGTATTCATGTAGAATTTGCTCAAAAACCGAATATTCATCGTGGAAGGAAAATCCGATGTGCCCGATGAGCTCCTCAGCTTGAGCCCTTTCGGCTGCTTCCATTATTCTAAGACGCTTTGTCTTCTCCCAGCGCTCTGCATCCAATGCATGGATGAGGTAAAAATCGATATGCTCGGTATCCAGTCGCTGCAGTTGGATATTGAGAAAACGGAAAAAATCCGACTGCTGCTCTACCTTCCAAATAGGAAGTTTGGTGGCAAGCTTCACCTTTTGACGGTATCCGTCCTGCAGGGCTCTTCCCACAAACGATTCTCCCACCTCACGGTGGTAGGGAAAAGCGGTATCCACATAGTTGACCCCTTGATCTATGGCGGTCCGCATCATCTCGCGCGCAGGCTCTTCATCAATGTGAGCCGGGTCATTATCCACAGTCGGCATGCGCATAGCCCCGAATCCAAGGGCCGAGGCCTGCCAGTCCAGTTTTCCAAATGGTCGATATTGCATGTCCCTATTATAAAAAACTTTATTAGAACTGTGAACCTCAAAATTCCGGTATGAACCTGTTTGCTCTTGCATTTGGTTCCACTATACTTCTATTAAGAAAATAGCCGTATCCGGCTATTTTCGTCGTTGCGATTGCCGCTGTGCGGCATGCGAAACTAGATAACATTTCCGGCGGAGGCGAAGAATGCGAAGAAAAGATTATTTTTCACGTGTGTTTCCACAGGGCATTCCCACATTATGGTGCCCTTTAATAACTCATTATGCTGATCCGGGCAAATTCAGTTCCGAGCGAACCGCTGCCCATATTGAACATATCGCCCCGTATGTTCAGGCTTACCTCGCCCCGGGTTCTACCGGTGACGGGTGGGAGATGAGTTCAGAGGAGCGATTTGAGCTGGTTGAGCTGCTGCTGCCTATGGCGGAAGAGGTAAACGGTCACTTGTTGATTGGCGTTCTTGAGACCGGACGCGGAAAAGCGGCCGAATCGGTGGCGGCTATTAGTAAGCGTTATACGATAGATTCCACACCCGCCTATACCGGGGTAACGGTTACTGCTCCCCACGGGAGCAGTCTGTCCCAGCAGGAGATACACAGCGATTTATCGGAAGTGCTGGAGCAGGGAGTTCCGACCTCTCTCTATCAGCTGCCTCAGGTGACTGAAAACGAGATTGACCCGTCGACTGCGGTTGAACTGGCCAAAAAGTATCCTAATTTTTATCTTTTCAAAGATACCAGTGGCGAGGATAAGGTGGCTTTATCCGGCCGGATGCCGGACGACCTGTTCCTGGTGCGGGGGGCGGAGGGAAATTATGCGCGGTGGCTGCAGGGCTTTGGAGGGCCATATCACGGCTTTTTGCTGAGTACCGCCAACTGCTTTGCCCCACAACTCTCCTCAATAATTGAATTAAGCTCATTGACAGCAAGCCAGGGGGCAGGTGGAGCCTCTTCGGCCGAGGCCGCTAAAGCAACGGAAGAGGCCCGCAGTTTATCTGACACCTTATCCACCGTGGTAGAAGCCGCCTTTTCAACGGTTGCAACCCTTCCCTTCGGCAATCCCTTTGCAAATTCAAACAAGGCGGTGGATCATATAATGGCCTATGCTGCAGGGTACCAAAAGGCCCCGGCACCTCTGACCCACTCAGGAAATCGGATACCTGCAGATATGCTGGAGACACTATCCGAACTTCTGAAGCAGTACAACCTCTTTCCCCAAAAGGGCTATATGGAGTGAATTTGATCAATCGCAGCCCTGACCGTTTCGGCAGCTATCCGGCTTTCTTGGCCAAAGAATTTATGCTGCCTGCCAACTATATTATTGCCGCCGGCATCGGCGTGCTGATACATCTGCTGCAGGGGGCCTCTATCCTCTCCTCTCCGGTACCCTATCTTGTACCTGTTTTTGTGCAAGCCCTTTCGAAAGCGTATGTAAAGTATCAGAACCGCTTTTCTCAGATGCTCCTTTCCCTCCCTGCCCGCCGGAGCGATCCTGCTTTTGTGATGGATCGGCAAGGGCGAGTTCTGCTATCTACCGGTCGTACCAAAGAGGAGTTCAAAAAACGTGGTATTACCCATATTGAACAGATTATCGATTTTGAAGCCCATAACCGGATAAATTCAGCTACTCAAACTCGACTTTCCGGAGATATTGAGGTGGAGAGTTACTCCCCTAAGTTTGACCGCTGGTATAAAGTGAAGGTTGGGCAGGATCCGAAGGATGAGTGCCTGTTGGTCTGGTTTGAAGATATCACCCAGCGGCGTGAACTAGATAACAAGCTGGCGAAGATACGCGAGTTCAGTAATCAAATTATAATTGAATTGCCCTCACTCATTGAGCAGGATACAAGTTTTCAAAAGCTATCAGCCCTTATCTTGGAACTCGGCTATTCTGCGGTGTTTATTGCCAAGTTCTCAGAAGAACAGAACCTCTCGGGCAATGTGTACAAATTACAAGGCGGGGAGTTGGTTAGTTCGGAGAAAGTAGTGGTGTTTCCCGAGTCAGAGGCCCCTATCTGGCTCTCGCGGAGGGAGGGGCGCATTACATATGCCGAAAAGAGTATTGAACAGAGCGAGGCGGAATTTCAACAACAGTATCCCTTTGATCCGCAGGTGGTGGGTTTCATCGGTGCTCCCATCCGTAACTTTATTAATTACCATGAGGCTGAAGTGTCCATCATCGCCTTCAATCTGGATCGGTCAATTGGTTCAGGGGATGTACTTGCCATGGAAGTGTTGGCCAATAGCGCCCGTTCAGTAAGTTCCCTTATTGGGCTGGCCAACCAAAATGAAAGAAAATTCATGCAGTCGGTAACCGGTTTATGTGCCGCAGCCGAATACAGCGATGAAATTACCGGAGAGCATATTCTGCGGGTAAATCACTACTCCGAGCTCCTGGCTAAAGAGTTGGGCCTTACACCCCAAGAGCAGCATCAAATTGGTCAGGTGGCTGCTATGCACGACATCGGTAAAGTTGCCATACCCCACCTGATTAAACTTCAGCGAACTTTTACCGTTGAAGAGCGACGGGAGATGCAGATGCATACCATCTTTGGTGCACAGATCATTGAAAGAATGATGGGCTGCTGCTCCGCTCCGGAGCCGCGTTTGTCGATGGCCTTTGAAATTGCACTCCATCATCATCAGCAATGGAATGGAGAGGGATATCCGAACATCATCCAGTCCGATGGCAGCCTGGCGGAGCTAACCAGCAAAGAGATCGACTACTATACTCCCTTCAGGCCTGCCCGGGGTGAGGAAATTCCTCTAGTCGCGCGGATTGTCTCCTTGGCCGACAATTATGACGCCCTGCGTTCACGCCGGCAGTACAAGCCTGCCAAAGGTCATGCAGAGACGGCAGGCCTTATACGTAGTGACGATCGCAGTGGAACCGCCGGCGAGGAGCGGTTTGGACCGGATGTAATGGAGGCTTTTGAAAGGGTGCACTCTGAGTTTGACGTAATTTATCGGAATATGTCTTAATAGTAAGATTTAACCGGTTCGGGTACATTAAATCCTATATCCTGCAGAACCGCCTGACGCTTTTTACTCTCGGTCTGTCGAAAATTAAGATAGTCGGCGCGTGTGAGTATTCCCACTATCTGACCTTCGCTTACTATAGGCAGGTGGCCGATGTTATTGCCGAACAGGAGTTCTTCAACCTGTCGAATGGTGACCTCCGGTTGAGCGGTTATAAGCTGTTTGTTCATGTAAGCCTTTACAGGTGCGTGCATCTGATTCGCACGGCGGCCCTTCATGATATCCCGCAGGGTCAGGAAACCTACCAGGTGATGGTCGGTATCGACTACCGGTAGGCCGGTATGACTCACCTCTTCCATGTATTTAGAGGCTTCCAGTAGGCTTGCCGAAGCATCCATTACTTTGACCGGCCGGCTCATTATTTCGACCGCAGTAACCGCCGGGGCCAGAATTTTGTCGAGGTACTCAAGAAGCTTATCGTATACTGCTTTTCCCAGCTCGTTCTTGACGGTAGCCGAAGCAGCTTTTTCATGACCTCCGCCGCCGAAGTCCTTTAAAATTTCATTCAGATGAATATTGTCTTTTTGGTTGCGGGCGATAATGAGTGTCTTTTTCTTGTGGGTGAAATGGAAGATCCCAAAATAGACATCCTGGTTCTCTACTTCAAACACTTTTTCCACTACGGCGCCAATCCCTTCCGACTCAGTTTCTATTTCCCAGTAACTGGTGATGACCTGATGGCCGTGAATTGTTCGGTACTCAAGCCGATTAAGAAGCTCGTGAAACAGGGTAATTTGATATTTACCCGCCAGAGGTGTCAGAAAGGTCTTTACCAGCTTTAAAGATGCGCCGGCCTCTATTAGAAATCCGGATACTTCAAAATCTTTTTGAACCACATTCTCGTGAGTGAAATTACCGGTATCAGCATAAATGCCGGTAAGGGCAATAGTTGCATCTTCCGGTGTAATCTGTATACCCCTCCGCATGATCTCCTGTCCCAGTTGGGTGGTATTGGAGCCACAGGGCAGAGCGTGGAGTTGCGCATTCGGAAAGCTTACCTCGTCGTTGGGATGATGATCGTAGATTTCATATTCAATATCATCATTGTGGATGAACTCGAAATACTCCTTTACCCGACTGTAGGTGCGGGTATCAAGTATTACCATTCTTTCAATGTGTTCACCCTTTAGCTCTTTCGGGTTAAGAAAATTAAGTTGATTCTGATACAGGTTCTGCAGCTTTTTAGCTACCGGATGTACCAGACGGCTTTTCACCGGTTTGTGATCCGGAAAGAGATATTTTGCCAGCACGATGGAACCCATGCAGTCGAGGTCCATGTTGCTGTGGCCAACGATGATCTTCATGTCCTACTCCTACCCAAGTCTTACAGCAATTCTAATAGCTTTTTTACAGAATACAAGAGCATATTCTCGGAAGGCACACTGCCGATGGGCATGCTTAATGGGTTACCTGTAAAGTAGTTTGTCAGTTTTTTCTTGACAAAT
>JAIPFV010000076.1 GCA_021736475.1 Spirochaetia bacterium
CGCGGGGGCGGAAAGCCGGGCCCGTGGGCGGGCCGCTGCCCCTGTACACGCGGGCGCCTATTGCTCTTGCACGACCGGGTTGTGGAGTGTCCCTATTTTTTCAATTTCAATTTCCACCACATCCCCATGATGAATCCTCCCAACCCCTTTGGGGGTGCCTGTAGCGATCAGGTCGCCGGGCTGGAGGGTGAAGTGGCGGGAGACAAAGGCGATGATCTCGGGCACGGGAAAGATCATTTGCTCGGTGTTGGCCTCCTGGACGGTCTCGCCGTTGAGGCGGCAGGCGATGTCGAGTTTCTGGACGTCGCCGATGTCCTGCTGGAGTACCACCTGGGGGCCGACCGGGCCGAAGGTGTCCAGGGATTTGCCCCGGAACCAGCCCGATTTGTCGGTGGTTTGAAAGTTGCGCTGGCTGACGTCGTTCATGCAGGTGTAGCCGTAGATGTGGTCGAAGGCCTCGGCTTCGGGGACGTTTTTGCAGGTGTCTTTGATGATGATGCACAGCTCCGCCTCGTAGTCGTTGCGCAGGTCCTCGAAGTTGTAGTCCTTCAGATAGGCGGGGATGACGATAGACTCGCCGGGGCCGATAAGCACGTTGGGGGTTTTGGGAAACAGCACCGGCTCGGTAGGCCGCTCCAGGGCCAGGTTTTTGGTGTTCAAAAACACGCTCTCCTTCACGTGCTCGTCGTAATTCAGACCCAGGGCAATTATCTTGCTGGGATTGACCGTATATTTTTCTTTACTCCCGGAAATGGGCAGTTCAATCATGGCTTACTCCTCGGATTTTGTATAAGAATTCTTCACTGCTCTGAGTATAAATGCTTTTGAAGGGAGAAGACAAGAGCAGTGTGACAAGAGCTGTGGAAGTTCCGGTGAACCGGAGCCAGAGGGCTGCCCGCTGCTTTAGCCCAGATCGAGGCGGCGGGCGCGGTACACCAGATAGGCGATTTCAAAAAACTGGGACAGGGTAAAGGCCAGGGCGGCGATGATAACCCCGGACAGTCCGACTATCTTGGGCAGCAGAATTACCATGACCGTGAGGGTGGCGGTGTTGAGAAAGACCGCCTGGGCGATGTACTTGGTTTTTCCCGAATAGATCAGCAGCCCCCGATACCAGGACAGGAAGGCCCCCAGCACCGGCACCAGTGTGACGATGAGGGCGGGAACGGTGGTCAAGCTCAGCAGCTCCGCCTCCAGACCGGCCACGTGCTTAAACCACAACCGGCCGGTGGGGGCAAAGACAAACAGAAAGAACAGCAGCCCCGTGCCGAGGGACAGGCGCCGGGCAAAGCGGCGCAGCGGGGCCACATGGCCGGCCTCCTTCAGCAGCGCCACCGCTACCTCCTGAAAAGAGAGGGCCAGGGATCGGAACAGGAACATCACGCTTAGCACCACCGGCCACACAGCCAGTGACTCCAGAGGCAGGGCGGCCCGGGCGATGCCGTAGTTGAGTATAGGCCGGGCTAAGAAGGTAATCACGCTGGTCAGTAGCAGGGGGTAGTAGAAGGTGAGCAGGTAGGTCCAGGAGAAGCGCTTCTCCGGCGCCTCATCCTCCAGGCTCTGCAGCACCGGCCGGGCGAACATATAGGCAGCGCTCATGCCGGCGGTGACTCCGGCAATTAAGGCCACCGCTCCCAGGTTGGCCCCGGCCAGGTCGGTGAGGGCGTGACCGAGGAACAGGGTGCCCATGGTCACTGCCAGGCGGATTACCATGGTGTAGCTGATCTCCTTGGTCCGCCCGTAGCGGATAAGGATTCCCTGATACAGCCGGCGGTAGCCGATTGTGCCGGCCCAGGGAATCATGATCAGAAACGAGCTTTGGGCCAGGCCGATAATCTCTTCGGGAATCCCCAGCACCTGCCGCAGCAGAAGGGTGTAGAGGGGAGTGAGGGCCAGGATCAGGTGGACGGCGGTGAGTCCGGCGGCCATAAAGTGCATAAAGCGCAGCAGTTTGCGGTAGTTGGTCCTGCCGTCGGTAAGGGCGGTGGCGGCGGAGAGCATCTGAATAATGGGACTTTCGATAATCAGCGATATCGAGAGGGTTACTCCGTAGGCGGCCAGGTTCAATTTGGCATTGGCCAGGCGGGCGATTATGGCGTTGATACCCGGCTGCTCGATGGCCATAAAAACCCACATAGCTGCCAGGGGAACCCACAGAAAGAAAATGCGCTTCTGATTTAATTCGGTCGGTATCTGCGAAACCGACCTGTTATGAGTATTCTGATCCATGTACGCTCCACTGTTTTTCTACTGCTATGCCGTTTTAAATGGCGCTTCTAATGCTTAAATGGCGCTTGTTCTGCGCGTTTTTTGCGTGAACCTAACAAAAATACAAAAAAAATGACGGTGTGCCCAGTTGTAAAGCCGTAAATTCGTTAAATCCTTCAAATTCTCTCGAAGTAGCGCTTCAGCTCCCACTCACCTACCACCCGGGCGTACTCTTTGGCCTCAAGCCTCGCCTGGTGGACGTAATGCTCGACCACCTGATCGCCGAAAATACTGCGGGCGGCAACGGAGTTGGAGAGGTTCTCGGCGGCCTGGGCCAGATTTGCGGGAAGGGGGGTAAATGCGTGTGTGGAGTATGCGTTCCCGCTGAAGGGCTCGGGACACTCGATTTTATGCTCTATACCGTAGAGGCCGGCTGCCAGGGTGGCCGCATATGCAAGGTAGGGGTTGGCATCGGCCCCGGGCAGGCGGTTTTCGATACGAAAGGAGCTGCCGCCGCCGACTACCCGGAAACCGGTGGTCCGGTTATCGTAGTCCCAGGCACTGTTCACCGGCGCAAAGGAGGCCGAGGTGTAACGCTTGTAGGAGTTGATGGTGGGGGCAAAAAAGAGGAACAGCTCCGGCGCAAGGGCGTGCAGACCACCCAGGAAGTACCTGAACAGCTGACTGCCGGCCCCGGTTTTTTCATCCCAGAAAAGGTTGGACAGATTCGCGATTTCCGTACTGGCCGGGGCTTCGGGCGAGGCTTTTGCCCCCCACAAACTAAGGTGAACATGGCAGCTCGAGCCGGCATCCTGGTCGGAATACTTGGCCATAAAGCTGATCGATCTGTCGAAGGAGGCGGCAATGGTTTTGGCGCCCCACTTATAGATTATATGCCTGTCCGCAGCCTCCAGGGCCTCGGCATAACGCAGGGCTATCTCGTACTGGCCCAGCCCTGTCTCGCCCTTGCTCGACTCAACGGGAATTCCGGAAGCGGAGACCTTCCTGCGGATCTCCCCAATGAGCTCTTCATCATACCCGGTGCCCAGGATATGGTAGTCCACCGGATACGAGGAGGCGGGGTGCACCCCGGCATAGCCGGAGTTGCGCACCGCTTTGTAGCTGTTGTTGAACAGGTAAAACTCGAGCTCCGAGGCGGCCATGGGAACAAAACCCTTCTGCGGGCTCCGGTCGTGGGAGGATAAATCGCGGGCACGTTCAAGTTGGGCTTTGAATACCGCCCGGGGACTCTGGGCTACTTCCTGCCCCTGCCGGTCGATCAGGTCTCCGATAATCAGAGCGGTGGCAGGGCTCCAGGCGGGAATAGTGATACAGGCCGGGTCGGCGGCGATTCTAAAATCGCCGTAGCCCTGTTCCCAACTGCCCACGGCATAACCGTCCTGGGGCTGCATTTCGATATCCGTGGTCAACAGATAGCTGCAGCTCTCTACAGTGCTGTTTTCCAGATAGTACTCGCCGGTAATGCGCTTTCCCATCAGCTGCCCGAACTGATCGGGAAAGGCGACAATTACCGTATCGATCGAGCCTTTGAGAATGCCCTGCCGCAGCTGCTCGGCATCTATCCGGCCGGCGGACTCACTCATCGCCGGCCGCCCACAGCAAGTCTAAATCGTAGAGCTTGCCTTTGGTCGGGACTCCCTTTTCATCCCAGCCCATCAGCAGATAGTAATTGGCTCTCATCGCCTCGAATTTCTGTTTATCCACCGCTTTGCCGTCGGAGGCCCCGCCTTTGAGGGGGGTGAACATTTTAGCCGGCAGCTGGTCGTCGGCGGCGGTAAAGCCCCGGCGGAGGTTCAGCAGCCGCATCATGGTAATCCGACGTTCGGCAGCCTTCATCAGCTCCCAGAAAGTCATCTGATACCCGGAGGTCGCCCGCAGAAGATCCTCCAGTTCGGTATAGTCATACACCCCGCCGGGCCCCCACACGAACATACAGAGCCCCAGAGAGTCCAAGAGTCCATAGTACAACTGCGAGTAGGTAACTCCGCGCACCTTTTCCGGACCGTAGGACTCAACTTCACCGGGGTTATACAAGCCGAGCCCCCGGGCGGCCTCGCTGGTATCGGTGGAAATCCAATCGTGCTCGCTGGACATATGATCCGCCCCGATGGGGCTGACCGCATACAGCAGAGCCATGCTCGGTTTTACCTGGGGCATGTGTACGGCAAAGCCGTGGTTCTTTACCTGCACCGCATAGGGCCGGGTTGCTTTACCGAAATGCTCCACTGCCCCGGAGAAGCCCTTCGCAAGAACCTCTCCGAGTCCCTGACCCCGGCCTGTCTGCTCTATAAGGGTGAAAATCCCCTCGGGCTTACCAAAACCGAAGTTCTCTATGCCCAACTGCTCGCCATCTATATCCCCCTTCTCCACTGCTTCGCAGAGGAAGGAGGCGATACCTCCCATAGTGATAGTATCAAGTCCGTAGTTGTTACAGAGTTCATTTGCCCGGGCAACAGCCACGGGGTCGAAGATATCCAGGTTAGAGCCAAGCACCCCCAGGGTTTCGAACTCCGGTCCTCCGAGGCGGTCGGAAACCCGGTAGGGGGTTTCGGTTTTTACAGTTTTTCGGCAGCCGATGGCACAGGCAAAACAAGTGGTACCCTTAGAGCCGATGCGGTCCACGAAGTGGGAACCGTCGAGCTGGGCGTACTTTTCGTGAAAGCCGGCGGAATAATTGTGGGTAGACAGGTTGCCGACCATTGCATTGCCTCCGACAATTCCGGGGGTTCCGTACTTTTTCAGAGTCTCCCCGGCCCCATCCTCGTTTATCCGTTTAACCCCTTTCTTAGCCAATTCTTTCAAAGCCTCCGGGTCGGCAAACTCGATTTTACCGGTGGGACTGGCCACCACCGCCCGAAGGTTCTTACTGCCGAAGACCGCTCCCATACCTGTCCGCCCGTAAACGTTGTGCAGGTCGCTGGCCAGGGAGGCAAAGCGCACCTTTTTCTCGCCGGCCGGTCCGCACTGCAAAATACTCACCTTGCCTTCGCTATGCTCAGCGGTGAGGGCATCGAAACACTCCAGCACACTCCTGTCCGCTAGGTCCGGCTTTTCGATAATCTCCGCAGCCCCGTCATGGATAAAGAGGTAACTGAGCACAGGAGCGCTGCCGGTAATTACCACCGCATCGATGCCGGCTCGCCTTAGAAAGGGGCCGAAGCTACCGCCGGCCTGGGAATCGCCGACTGCTCCGGTCTCCGGCGAGAGGGCGGTAACACTACAGCGGCTGACCCCGCTCACCGCGGCGCCGGTGGGCAAACCGGGGGCGATGGTAAGCACATTCTGGGGACTGAGGGGATCAGTCTCTGCCCCAGTCTCCTTCAGTAGAAAATAGGTGCCAATGGCCCCTCCGCCTAGGAAGGTCCGGAAGAAGCCGTCGGAGTACTCCTTAGTAACCGCTGAACCCTTACTCAAGTCCACATGCAGAATTAAACCGCTCATCGTTACTCTCCCCGCCAGGCTGTTTCCAAGAGTTCCCGTAGGTCGCTCTTGCTGCAGGCTTTTACATTGGTACTGTGGCACGGGTCCAGGAAGGCTTTCTCGGTTATCTCATCGAATTGATCGGCCTTCACCCCAACCTCTTTCAGGGAAGCCGGAATGCCGATCCTGCTGTTCAACTGTCTAATCTGGGCGATGGCAATTGCAGCGGCCTGTTCGGCACTCATATCGAAGGTGTCGATACCGAAATACGGGGGAATAAGGGCATACTCGTTTTTTGCCACATCTAAGTTGAACTTCATTACTACGGGCAGACAGATTGCATTGGCCAGCCCGTGCTGCAGCCCGCACACCGCTGAGAGAGAGTGTGAGAGGGAGTGGGAGGCACCCAGGTCCTTCTGAAAGGCAATCGCCCCCATGGTGGCGGCCAGTAGCATATGTCCACGTGCCTCCAGATCGTCCGGATGTTGAACCGCCCGCTCTAAGTAGCCAATTGCATATTCAATTCCCTTTACCGCAATGGCATCACACAGGGGGTGAAACACCGGGGCGGTCAGGGATTCGATATTGTGGGTAAGTGCATCCATTCCGGTAGCGGCCGTCAGATGGGCAGGAAGAGAGACGGTCAGCTCCGGATCTAAAATTGCCCGGCTGGGAACCATATCGGGATGGCAGACCATAAATTTACGGTGCTCCGTGGACGAGGTAATTACGGCACACTTGCCGACCTCGGAGCCGGTTCCGGCGGTAGTAGGCACTCCGATAATAGGAGGCAAGGAGGAGGTAATTCGCACTCCCCCGCCTTTCTGAGCATCGTAGTCAGCCAGGCTGCCGCCGTTGCCCGCCAGCACGGCAAGCGCTTTGGCCGTGTCCAGGGGGCTGCCGCCGCCGATACCGATAATTGAATCGCAGGAGCCCCGGGTATACGCCTCGAGGGCCGCCTGCACATCCGTATCCAGGGGGTTGGCGTGAACCTCGGAAAAGACAACATGCTCGACTGAAGCCTCTTCCAGCACTGTTTTTAGCTTTTTAAACGCCTCCGTACGTTCCAGGGACGGATCGGTAATTACAAGTGGCTTTTTAACCTGCAGCTCGTCGATGCAGGCGGGGATTTCGGCAACTGCACCATTTCCGTACAGTATGTCTGTGGGAAATGAAAACCGCGATATGCTACTCATGCTCTACTTCCTTTTTATTTTGCTTTGTTTGTTTTGCGTGGGGTATAACGAGATTGTTAATCCAGTTGGCAAAATCCCGACGCCGAATATCTTCGGAGAGCAGATCATCTTCGACACCAAGCTGCCACCTGAGGTTTTTGCTATCCGGCCGTCGGTGAAGCTGTTCCATCTGCTCGACCATCCTCTGCATCTCCTCGTGGTCGGCAAAAAATCCATGCTCCGTCAGCACTTCCTCACGGGCAACAATCAAACTGGCCATCTCGTGCAGATCATATTCGGGATGGTACTGGGTACCCCAGAAGGTTCCCCGCTTATGGGTCACCGCCATCGCCTGCACCGGGGTAAACTCGTTTACCGCCAGTACCGTGGCCCCCTGAGGAAGCTTTACTACCATGTCGTAGTGGCTCTCGAAACCGTCGAACACCATAGGCTTTCCTTCCATCATGGGATGCGATTTTCCCGCTTCTGTGAGAACGATTTTACGGCCGATTCCCATCTCCCGGCCCCTGGGGTTCGGCTCCACCGTGCCTCCGGCGGCCACCGCCGCTATCTGTATTCCCCAGCAGCTGCCGCAGCTGGGCACTCCAACCTCATAGGCATCCTTTGCGAGATCGATTTGAGCAACGATAGAAGGCACATGCAGATGGTTAATATTGAGATCCGCCCCGGTCCAGATAAGACCGTCAAAGGCTTCCAGCTCGGAGCGGGTTGGAAACACCGCACCTTGATCGCTGGGATGAAAAACTGTGTACTCCGCCTCCGGCAGATACGACTGCAGCATGCGGGCATACAAATCACAGGCCAAGCCCATCCCCGCTTTACGCAAATTTTCACGGCTCTTTTCGGAATACCCGTCTATAATAAGAAACTTCACTTGTTTGCCTCCTTCGCTAAACTGAGATTATATGCAGCGTCATTTTGCCTGTCAAACTATTTCTTTAACGTTATTGTTTTTTTGAGATTGTTAATGATCTTTTCGATTAAAACTTTGTTAAGGTTTTGTTAACTTTCCCTTGTTTTGCCACCAAATCGGACTTACAATATAGTTTAATCATAACAATCTTGGAGGAGACAATGATGAGAAAAGTGGCCATGTTAATGCTGGTACTGCTGCTGGCTTGTTCAGTAGTTCTGTTCGCCGGCGGAAAACAGGAGGGAGCCGAGGCTGAGGGAAACAAGGTTCTCAGGATTATCACCTGGTCAGGCTATGCGCCTCAGGTATTAATCGATAAGTTTACCGAAGAAACCGGCATCCAGGTAGAGGTAACTTTAAGCAACAATGAAGAGATGATCTCTAAGCTGCGGGCAACCCGCGGGGCAGGCTTCGACCTTGCCCAGCCTTCACAAGACCGTATATCTTCGGTGGTGGAACAGTATCAACTGTACCAGCCCATCGATTATTCTCAGATAGATGAGGACCAGATTGATCCATCTCTACTGAAAGCGGTAAAGAAGAACACCATGGTAGAGGGAGATTCCTACGGAGTGCCCCATGTCTACGGCACTTCCGGGCTGATAGTAAACAAAGCCAAAGCCCCGGGAGTTACGGACTATACCGACCTGCTCGACCCCAAATACAAAGGCCGTGTCTCCTACCGGCTTAAACGCCCGACTCTGATTGCTATGGGTTTTGCCCATGGATACGATCCTTTTGAACTTTACAACGATCGTGACGGATATCAGGCCTTTCTGGATGATATCAGCAAAAAATTAATCGAAGCTAAACCGGTTGTACACAGCTACTGGGCTAACGGCGACCAACTCTTAGAGGCTATGCGGGCCGAAGAGGTATGGGCCGCAATGGCATGGGAACAGGCCGGATGGAAGCTGCATGAAGAGAACGAAAACATCGACTACCTGGCACCCGAGAGTGGAGCCCTGGCCTGGGTTGACACCTTTACTATTCCCGCTAAATCGGAAAATGTAAGCGGTGCGTATGAATGGATCAATTTTGTTCTTCGTCCTGAAAACGCTGCAGTTTTCACAAATGCAGAGAAATACGGTACCGCCTCTAAAGATGCAGTACAGTTCCTTGATGCCGACACAAAGGCCAATTTCGAGCGTGGTTTACCCCCTGAAGTTCTGGCTGAAATTCACTGGTATCCGCCGGTACCACCCGGACTCGAAGAGATGGAAGGAAAAGTACTCGACAAAATCAAAGCTGCGAACTAGTTCAAGCGGCTACACGTATACACCGGCAGCCCAAGGCTGCCGGTTTTTCTTGTACAGCAAACAACAATAATAGGTACTATATATCATGCAAATAACATTATCCGTAGAAAATCTAACCAAAAAATTCGGTGATTTTACCGCCGTCCGCGACGTCTCATTTCAAGTGGAGGATGGAAAGTTTTTCTCCATCCTCGGACCCTCGGGCTGCGGGAAAACCACCCTGCTCAGAAACATCGCCGGTTTTTATGAACCCTCCGCCGGCAGTATAAAAATACGGGGCGAGGAGATGACCGGGGTTGAACCGAATAAGCGTCCGGTGAACCTGGTATTTCAACATCTTGCCCTGTTTCCAATGATGAATGTACACGAGAACATTGCTTTCGGCCTGCGAAGAAGAGGGCTTGCCGGCAAAGAGGTAGACCAAAAAGTAAACAATATGCTCGAACGAGTCGGCCTGCCGGGTTTCGGGAAAAAGAAAATCGATCAAATATCAGGAGGCCAAAAGCAGCGTATTGCCATCGCCCGCTGCCTGGTGCTCGATCCGAGTGTGCTTCTGCTGGACGAACCCCTGGGGGCGCTGGATGCAAAACTCCGGGAACACATGAAAGTGGAACTGAAAAAACTCCAGGTGGAAGTGGGAACAACCTTTGTCTATATCACCCACGACCAGTCCGAGGCGATGGTCATGAGCGATCATGTGGCGGTTATGAACTCGGGGCAATTCGAACAACTGGACACTCCTCAAAACCTGTACCACTCACCTAAATCATCCTTTGTAGCCCAGTTTGTGGGCAACAATAACAAGCTGGCAGTGAAGGTTCATAAAAAAGAGGGTGGCGAGTTTTATGCCCGTTACATCGACGGCCGTGATTACCTGCTTGAGGGGGCCTACGATCTAGACCAGGGCGATGAATACGATATGTTTCTGCGCCCCGAAGCTGTGGTAATCAACCCTCCTGCGGAGGATAAAAAATTCAACGTAATGAACTGTACCGTGAAGGCTGTGCTTTTTGACGGAGGAAACAGCCGGCTACTGCTAATACCGGAAACCACCTCGGAGGAGTTGATTGTTGCCCTTCCCCAAACCAAGCAATATGACTATCTAAAGCATGGCGACGTAATAAAAATCGGCTGGAATCCGGCCACGGCAGTCTGTTTTAGAAAGGTGGATGTAAAAATCTATGATGATGTCTAAACTACGAACAATACGTTGGAGCTTTTTCGTTTTCTTTATTCCGGTATTCCTCTGGCTGTTTCTGTTAATTGTACTTCCTCAGCTGGAGCTGCTTCGAATGTCGTTTCTAGGCACCGACTATTACGGAGAATCCGGGGTTACCTTCGATAACTACTGGGCATTTTTCTCCGAGCCAATCTACTGGCTCACCTTTGTACGAACCGCCCTTTTTTCTATTCTTGTTACCCTAATAGTCTTACTGATTGCTCTTCCCGTTGCATTTTACATCACCAAGGTAGCCAGTTTTAAGATAACCGGCTTTTTAATGGTGATTATCCTCGTACCCTTTTGGGTAAGCGAGCTTATCCGAGTCTATGGCTGGATGATACTGCTGCGCGAGAGCGGGGTGTTAAACCACTTCCTAACTTCGGTTGGTATTCTGAAAGTTCCCGTGGAGATGCTCTATAACGATATCACGATGATTATGGGTTTAGTCTACACTACCATGCTGTTTATGATTGTCCCGCTTATCGGAGTGATGGAGAGTTTGGACGATGCGTTGATTGAAGCGGCCCATGACTTGGGAGCAAAAAAACTTACCATTTGGCGGACTATCATAATTCCCTATTCCATGCCGGGAATCATGTCCGGAAGTATTATAGTGTTTATGCTGGTACTCGGCAGCTACCTCACCCCAAACCTCATGGGGGGCAAGAACTCCCTATGGTTTACCGAACAGATATACAACCAGATGATTATCTATTTTAACTGGAACCAGGGTGCGGCATTTGGATTTATGCTGCTGCTGCTGTCCTCAGTGATTATATGGCTGGCATTGAAACTTACCAAACAGGATTGGAGGTCGGTAATCAAATGATTCGAACACTCCCAAGCTCAAAAGCATACACCGCAGCGTTTAACGGGTTTATCATTCTCTATTTTACCTTCCTGTTTGCGCCGCTGATAGTTACTATGGTTTTAGCCTTCAACGATTCCATGTTTCCCGCACTTCCGTGGAAGGGCTTTACCCTGGACTGGTTCTTTGGAGAAGGGCCGGAGAAGATAGGTATTTTTCACGATAAGTCTAACCTGCGCAGCATCGGGGTCTCCTTCCGAGTCGCCTTTGCGGTTTCCACCCTGGCAACCATCATCGGCACATTGGCGGCCTTTCTGTTCGAACAGGAAAACTTCAGGTTCAAAAACTTTTTCTACTTTCTGATGATCGCCCCCATCGTAATCCCCGGAGTAATTCTCGGCATCTCGATACTCCTGTTTGCCAACACGGTGGGTCTTTTCTTTGAGAACCAAATGGGGATAGATATTGGAATACTCAGACCCGGTTTCTGGCTGGTGGTGCTAGGGCAATTTTCATTTATAACCACGATTGTCACCCTGGTTATCATCGCCCGACTGCGCAAATTTGACCGCACTCTGGAAGAGGCGGCCTATAACCTTGGAGCAAACCGCTTTGAGGTAATCTGGCACATCACCCTGAAATATCTTCGTCCGTCAATAGTCGGCGGCTTTGCCGTTGCCTTTCTGATGTCCTTTGAAAACTTCAATACGACCATTTTCCTGGTAAGTTCAGAGGCAACCCTGCCGATTAACCTCTACCTGCAGGTTCGTGACGGCTCTACCCCGGTGATCAACTCCATATCCTTTCTGCTGATACTTGCTACAAGTATTGTAGCGGTGATCAATCTGTACGTGGGGAGACGCAAAAACAAGCGCGCCCCTTAAAAATAATTGGTTTTTGAGGGGACCTTTATTATTAAGATCCCCTCAGTTTTCCGGTGCCTCCGGGACGCCTTCGGTAAAGCCAAACTCATACTTGTGGGTGTAGCACAGGTGTGATACCAGCCCCACCTCCGGATCCCACCGAAATATCCGGAATGCGGGGGGATTATACAGAGGGTCGATATCATCAACATCGTGAAACTCCAGCTTGTAGCTGAAGGCCGAGCTGGAGGTAAGGTAGGCAACCGTGCCGTTCCACCTCATTACCGAGTCGCGATGAGTATGCCCTGCAGCGATCGCCTCTATATTGCGGTACTTGGCCACAATCTTTCCCAGCTCCTCCTTTCCGTCGAGGCCCAGGCTATCGGGATAGGGCATACCGGTCTCAAAGGGCGGGTGGTGCAGAAAGATCATCGACGGCTTTTGCGGGGCTTCAGCCAAGCGTGCATCCAGCCAGTCCAGCCTCTTTGTATCTATAAGCCCCCGATGACTGCCGACAGCCAGGGTATCCAGGACAATAATCCGTATCGGAGCATCCTCGATTACATACTGTATATACTCACTGCGGCTGTGCAGCAGGGGATGATCACTGAAAATTGACCGCAGCTTGGCCCGGCTGTCGTGGTTGCCCACCACAAGGTGATAAGGTATCTCCAGACTGTCGAGTACTTTCTTCACCCGCAGGTAATCCGCATCCCCGCCATGATTGGCCAGATCGCCGGTTACCATTACCATATCCGGTTGCGGATCCATGGAGCGCAGTTTAGCGGCGGTTTGCAGAAGTTCGTCGTAGAGATCTATCCTTCCTGAAGGAAAAGTGATGCTTCTTCCCACATGAAAATCGGTTATTTGTGCAATGCTGAAGAGGTTTTTCATTTTACCGTATCCTTTCAAAAAACTACAAAAGTTATTATAATAGCATATATAGAATCCACAAGCCGATTATTCACCTCCGGAGAAGAAGTATGTCTATAAAAGACTGGCAAGATCAAAAGTATAACGAGGCATTTACCGATGCACTGCATCAGATTCAGCACCTGCGCGAGATAGATCCGAACTTTACCATAGATTCCCTGAAACAGCTCTTAGAGACCGCTTATGTGCACGAAGGCAACAACTGGACCGGCCGCGGTGCTGTAGGCGATGTTGAGCACGAAGCCCGGATTGCCGCCTACCAGCAAATTCTGGCGGAGTGGGCTGCGGAGCAGGAAAATAGCCCGCACACCAGTTAGATGAGTTGCAACTGCGCCAGCCAGTCGGGCATACGGCGAATCTGAATACCGTTAGGATACACATTCCCGAATAGTCAAGACTTTCTGGGATTATATTCCCGAATAGTCAAGACAGCTTCTGCACATACCCTTCCATGTTGAACTTGCGCTTGAGTCCGTTGGCGTTCATGTAGCGGGTTTTGCCGAAGACCGGCCGCTCCGGCCAGGCGCGGTCGTGCAGGCCGAAACACCAGCCTACCCCGGCATAGCCGTTGGCATCCCGGCCGTCTAAAGAATATTTGTTGTTTAAGTAGAGTGCCCGCTCAAAGGCCTTCCGGGGCGTGGGGGACCACTCCAGAATCTTCTTGCCCCAGTACATGCGCATGTAGCCGTGCATTTTCCCGTACACCCCCATTTCCTTCTGGGCGGCGTTCCAGTAGGGGTCGTGGGTTTCGGCGGCTTCTAATTGGGGCAGGCTGTACAGGTAATCCCGCCGGTCCACCTCATGGGCGGCAAGAGTGGTCTGAGCCCAGTTCGGCAGACAGTCGTAGTTGTCGTAGTTAGGGTTGTAATAGGCAAAGTTCATGGCCAGCTCGCGGCGGACTATTAGCTCTTCCAGAAAGGCGGCGGAACCCTCGCCCAGGGCGGGCGTTTCGTCGGCTGTGCCGCCGCCTGCTTCGCTACCTTTTCTGTTGTCTGTTGAACCGCCTGTCCCGCCGGCGGCAGCTCGCACTTGCAGGGCAATGTACAGGGGCGATATTTGACCGAAGTGGAGGTAAGGGCTCAGGTGGGAGAGGTAATTGCGGGAGGGGTCGTTGCGCAGCTGATGAAACCGGTCGATTTTGCCGGCCAAGAACTCTTCCAGCCTTTGCAGGGCGGCGGTGGTGCCTCCTTCTATCCACTCGACCGGCCCCACCGTCTGATCCACTTTAAGGTCCCCTTCAAGGCTGCGCAAGTCGCGGTCCTGAGAAACAAACTTACATTTAAAAGTAGAAACATCCAATTCAATACCCAGACTCGGCCGGTCTAAGGGGGTTTCCGCCAGTTCGATCAGAAAGCCTTCCAGACGCGCGTGTAGTTTGGGGCGCAGAATGCCGGCGGTATAGGCCTGCTTGGGGTAGGCGGCTTCCACCGGAACAACCACATCCGACTCAACCTGCAGGCAGAGACAGGCTGCCCGGCGGGCTATTTCCGCCCGCCACTGACGCTGGTGGCGCAGATAGCCGCGATCGCAGACCAACAACGCCGCCTGACGGGCCACTTCCGGCACACAGGCAAGGGGCTCGCCCTGCAGAAGCAGCAGCCGAATACCACGTTCAGCCAACCGCCGGCGGGTATTCTCCAGCCCCTCCAGCAAAAAGCGGTAGTGCCGCAGATTCGCCTCGGGGTAGTTGTCGGTAAGCACAAACAGCACCAGCAGGGGAAGTTTCAGGGAGTTTGCCTTCTCTACAGCCAGCTCCAGGGCATGGTTGTAGTGGGACCGGGCGCTCTGCTGCATCCAATACAGTACGTAGGACCCGGAGTTTAGAGGGGCGTTGTTGAGGGTTTGTATGCGTTCAGCTTGTATCATTCCAGCACCTTCTATTGCGACTATCTCGCTTATTTTGTGGCAAATTTATCCAAAAAACCTTTTTTGTCGATCTATATATTGGACGTTGCCGGAAAAATTTGTAATACTATAAATAGTAATGAGTAGCGAAACGGAATACAAGCAGGTACTTGAACAGGACAAAGACGTGTTAGCTCAGTTGCCGGAGGTGGTGGCTGAGGGAGTTGAAACAAAAGCACAGGTCGAGTATCTTAAGGCCGTAGGATGTGATTACATCCAGGGTTATTACTACAGCAAGCCTTTTCCACTAACAGAACTGATTACACGCATAGATTCGAACTACCTACTGCTCAACTAACCCCGGAAAGGCCCAAAAATAGAAGGGATTGATAGTATGTCGATTGATTTACAAGAGAAAACAAAAAAGCTTATCCGGATATTTACCGAGTGGCTTGGCAGGGAGAACGCATTTTCCACCAAACCCGTTCGCTGCACCATCAACGGGATAACCCCGGCCACCTATTTTATCTCTGTGCTCAAAGTACACGACGAGGAGTATTTCGTACAGGAGATATTCTCTTCAGAGGTGCGGGGACAAATTGTGTATCGCTCATGGACCTTCCGCAAGGAGTCGCACTGGTTTGTAGCTGCCCTGGAACACTTCAACAAGGCAGTGGCTTACAATGCCATTCGTCCGCAGATGGACGATTTTGAGCGCAGGCTTGAAATTTTGATGACCCTCCGCGCGCGCAGCGGCCCGTACTTTGTCGAGACCGCCGCTGCAGCCCCCTCGCATCTCTCAATCGAGGTTCCCAGGGACAGCGAACTGCAGCGCACTGGCATTTTTTCCCGTTTCACCCGCTCCTTTGCCCGGCATTCAGTCGCCTATACCTCGGCAGCCATGGCAGCGGGCATTCTGCTGCTTATCGGGGTGCATATTCTGCGGGTGGAGAGCTTAGAAAGAACAATGAGCACCTCGCTGCGTGAATACAGCTCACAGATGGACCATCAGGTGCAGAATTTTATCTCCAGCACCGAGGATGAGATTCTATCGCTTATCAATAACCTGCACGAGAACCGCAAAAACTTCAAATTCGACCGTCAAAACTCCTATGTAACGGTAAAGCGCATGGCCGAAGAGCTTGCCGGCTACCTGCCGGCCCGTAAAAAAGCCTATAACCTGATTGCTGAAAATATAAAGCAGGCCACTACCTACAGCGAGGTGTTTTACGAAATGAGCCGACTGCCCACCGAGGAGTATCAGGCCCGCATATTTTTGGCCACCAACCGCCAGGCGGTAATCCCCCTCGCTAATTTCAAGCCGGCCTTTGAAGGGATGCTCTACCCGGTAAAAATTGATGACGAGAGAAACAACGGCAAGGGTTTCCGCATAACCGACGGGTATCTTCGCAGCCGGGAAGACCCGGTAGGCACCGGGGGTGTTACCCCCCACTTTGCCGTTGATATTATCAATGTCAGCAATATCTCGTATGTGAACCAGGCCGGAGAAATTATTCGCGAGGGTAAACCGGCGGGTGATGTAGTAGCCGCCTTTGAGGGAACGGTGGTGGATGTGGGCTTTAATAACCGTTACGGCTGGTTTGTGGAAATCGAGCATCCAATGACCGAGACTGTACAGCGCAGGTTTTCGGATGCCCAAAAATGGAGTACCTATTACGCCCACCTCGACGAACA
>JAIPFV010000077.1 GCA_021736475.1 Spirochaetia bacterium
GCCCCCATAAAGCTGAAACGGTCTAAAAACAGCCCGGAGAGCAGGGGCAAGCCGGTACTAAGGGGCATCTCAACCAAGGCGATAAGAGCAAAGTGTGGGGTGGTATCCCGGGTTTGAGCGAAGGCTTTTACCGCCGGCGCATAAATAAGCATACGCAGCGATCGAGAAGCACCCAACAAAGCGGCACATAATAAAAAAATCAGTGTTGATCCGCCCGGAATAAGGCCGAGAACCCCGATAAGCGCCAGCAGCTTAGAAATGACAAACTTGTTCCGTAAACTGCCTAAGTTGAGCCAACCGAACAGCACCTGGGCTACAATTCCTCCACTGTAGCTCACCGCAACAAAAACCCCCGCCACGAGCTCTTCCGGCACCCCGCCAAAGTCTTTTGCATAGTTGCCATAGAATGAGAGCACCGTTACCAGAGCAAAGTAACTGAAGTCGCTGCCAATAAAGGTTCGAATATCGGGAGAACCAATGATACCCTTTAGACTGCGGAAAAACCGCAGCGGGCTGGAAAAGGGAAGCGAAGCCTCCCCTGGGTCATACTCCTCTTTTGTAATAAAAAACAGCAAAGCCCCCGTAAGAAGAATTCCTCCTCCGAATATGAATACCAGAGACGCCCCCTGCACGGACAGGGCATAGCGGGCGACTGTCCGATAAATGACAAAACTGCCGATCAGCTTAGAAATACTCTGGACAATGTACATTGTTGAAAGGGCCCGCATGCTATCCTTGTGGGTAAAAAGGGACATCAGATAGCTCTGCCAGGCAGGCAGGGTAAAGCCGATACCGATTGAGAACAGAGAGTAGACTATTAAAAAGAGCTGTAGTATCCCCTCTTCCGGATGAAATAGAAGCAGATACAGCCCGAACAGGGCTACAGGGAGAGCGGCGGCCATATGGTACAGAACCACGCTCAACCGCTTGCTCTGAAGTCGGGAGGAGACATACGCGGATACTAAGGAGAAAAGCGGTATCGAGACACCTAAAAAGACGGGTAAAAGACCAATCAGAAAATAGGAGGCCCCAAGACTCCGGAGGAACAGCTGCAGAAAGGTCGATTCAACCAGAACCGGCATTCCCATGCCCCAAAAGAACTCAACCGAAGAGATACCGAAGGTATTACGGACAAAATGGGGGCTTTCAGCTTTTATAATTCGACTTTTTCTCATCTGTCCTTCCGGGACCTATACCCTTCCGGGTTTTTAGGCAAGGGCTGCTTAATTAAGGGGCAGCACAATAAAGTACATAAACAGATAGTGCAGCACCGCTCCGGTCAGCACAAACAGGTGCCAGATCTCATGAAAACCGAACTTACCCGGAACCGGGTTAGGCCTCTCAAAGTAAAAGATCATTGCGCCGATGGTATACACCACTCCGCCGGCCAGAATCAGGGCAAAACCAGCCCAGCCGATCACCGGAATCGAACGTACGATCAGAATTGCACCGACCCATCCAATTCCAATGTAGAAGGTATTTGAAACCCAACGTGGTAGCTCGGGGTATATGGATTTAATGGTAATTCCGATGACCGTCAGAGCCCACACCACTCCAAACAGGGTCCACCCCCATTTGTTCCGCTGCACCACCAGGCAGAGCGGTGTATAGGTTCCCGCAATCAGCAGGTAAATGGCAATATAGTCAAACAGGCGAAACACATCGTTCAGCCGCTTGGACAAGTTTACCCCGTGGTGCAGACTGCTGGCTACAAACAGTGAAATAAGACTGATCCCGTACACCGCAAATGAAACCACATGCCATACCTTCCCCTCTGCAGCGGCGGAGACAATTAACAAGGCGGTGCCAAACAGGGCAAAAAAACCACCCACCATATGGGTGGCCGTATTTATTATTTCGTCGGTTACGTGAACGCTCCCGTCCTTACTGTAGTCCGGAAGCTCCCGGGTATTTTCCTTTTCTTTCATGCAGTGATGGTACCCAATCTAAAGTGTTTTAGCAATGCACATAAGCATTTCTACAGCTTATCTGTGGGGAACAGGTTTCGAACCTTCCCAGACAACTTTCCGAAAATTAATTGGATCGGTATTGCCTTCAGAGTTTATCAGTAAGACCTTCGATTTTTCATCCAGCTGCAATTTTTCTTTTAGTTCCGATAACTCGGGATCATGCATAATATGCTTCAGGGTAGAGAGGGTAACCGCTCCGGATTCGCCCGATACAACAAAGGGGTCTCCCTTCAGCGGAACAGCATACATCCGCATCCCTTCAGCAGCCAGATAATCCGGAACTGAAATAAAACAATCCGCCGCTTCAGTAAGTACATCCCAGGCTATAGGGCTGGGATCGCCGCAGGCAAGACCGGCCATTATGGTATCAAGATCGCCGGGAAAATTATGGGGCTGACCATCACCGGTCTTAATACTGCTGTACAAACAGGCAGCTTTATCCGGCTCGACCACTACACAGGTGGGCGAGTTTTCTTCTAACAAGCTGCGGTAATGGCCCAGTATTGAGGCCGCCAAGGCACCCACACCAGCTTGCACAAACACATGGCTAGGCCACAAAACTCCTTGAGCGGAAAATTGCTCCTGAATCTCAGACACAATAGTTGTGTACCCCTGCATAATCCAGGTTGGAATCTCCTGATAACCCGGCCAGGATGTATCGGAGATAATCTCCCATCCATTTGCCTTCGCATCGATCGAAATCTGATTCACCGCATCATCATAATTTCCATTCACCACTTTCACCGTGGCACCGTAACTGCGGATAGCATCGATACGAGGCTGAGAGGTAGCCTTGTGTACATACACCACCGATTTATGCCCTAACTTACTCGCAGCCCAAGCAACACCTCGGCCATGGTTTCCATCCGTGGCAGTTGCAAAAGTGATGTCCCCGGTTTTCTCTTTTACCTGCGGAGAAATCAGCTCTTCATAAGTAAAGTCTTTTTCAACTCCCAAACGCTTTTTCAGAAACCGGTAGATGGCATAAGACCCGCCCAGCACCTTGAAGGAGTTTAAGTCCAGACGAACAGACTCGTCCTTGACCCAGAGCCCCTTTACACCGACATATTTGGCCATCTGATTCAGACTTTTTAGGGGGGATATCTCAAACCCCGGTATTTCATCATGAAATTCCCTGCTGTGTCTGCTGATCCCCTTGGGAAAAAGCTCTCGGCACTTATCAAATTTATTGTGATTGGGATGAGTATTATCAATCCATTTTATTTTATCCATACATTCTCCTATTCATTACACAAAGCATTTACCCACAAATACTACCATGGTTCGGCAACGCTTAATAGTAGAATGGGAACACAAATTGGCCTATTAAAAGGGCTACACCCCGTGAAGCTTTACACATATAATTTTCTGTTACATGTTGTATTTTTTATATACTTATTATAATATATTCTTATGAGTAAGAAAACGCTTCATAAGCTTATATCCGCTAGGCGGGTTGTCCAAGGGGTCTTCGCAGCGGCAATTTACGGGGCCCTCACCCTGCTGCAGCTGCCTCTTTTGTATATACTTGCAGCCGGGGCCGGCTTGGGCCTGGTTTTCGGCAAGGTATTTTGCCGCTGGATGTGCCCAATTGGCTTTGTTATCGAGTTTCTGCTGCGGAGAAAAGGCAACAGCGCCGAGCAGATGTACATGTACCACAAACTCGGCTGCCCCATTGCCTGGGTAAGCGGTTTCTTAAACCGCTCGAGCCTGTTCAGCATTCAACGCGACTTCGACAGCTGTACCGACTGCGGCTTGTGTGACAAAACCTGCTACATCACCAGCTTGAACAGTGAATACAGCCACTTCAAGCCCGGCAAAAAATCCCCAGTCAGTGCCTACAGCTGTTCCCGCTGCCTGGAGTGTGTAAGCGCATGCCCCCAGAACAGCCTCTCCTACTCCCTGGATTAACTAAGCTCGGCGCTGCAGTTCCCGCTCTACCCGCTGCCGTTCAATCGGACCGCCGTGGCCGGGATAAAAAAGCTTAGCCCCGCGCTCTAGCAGAAGGCTCCACTTCGAGGTTAGTGCTTCCGGATTGTCGGCAACCGGCGGAAACACCGTCCCGGGAAAAATATTAAACAGAATATCTCCACAAAAGCAGTCGCCCCAATCGGTAAGCAGGGATAGTGAGCCCGCAGTATGACTCGGGGTTGGAACCGCCACGCCCGGAAAGCCATAGTTGTGCAGATCCAGATCACTGTCTATCACTATATCTGCTTCGGCAGGTGGAAATGGGGTACCGCCCTTTTGTCGCTTCTTCGCAACTGCCACCATAAAGCGGACCAGGCTATTGGTCCCGGCGGGAAATCCGGAAATCCCAAACCTCAGCACCTCCGCTTCGTCCTTGTGCAGCAATATGGGTGCGGCGCTCCTGGACTTACATTCCGCCGCTCCTCCGGCGTGATCGTGGTGAGTATGGGTGAGCAAAATCATATCTATATCTCCGACGCTCCTGCCCATTCGCCCGCAGGCGGCTTCTATGCGGGCGATGCTCTGCTTTCCGGCCAGTCCGGTATCGATTAAAAACAGCTGCTTCTCGGTCTTCACTAAATATGCGTTTACCATCCCCATACTTATCCGGTTCACTTCATATGCGCTCATCCTAAGCTCCTCCCTCCGCTTACCAGTCTTTGATATAAGAATAGCACACCTGTCTGCCTTGCACATCCGACTTTTTTAACCGAAGATTGTAGATGGAGGTTGATATGAAACTACACAGGTCCTTTCTTTTTATACGCATGACAATTTTTAGTATGGCCGTCTTATTCTTCTGCGTACCGGCGGCGCTATTTTCACTCCCGCAGGTTTCCTTCTGGATTGATGCGGAAACCGGCGCCGCCTTCACCGGATACAACGACGTGCAAATACCCGCCGACACGGGCACACGGTTCTCTCTGGCCGACGACCTGACCCCCGACCCGGTGTGGTTCTACCGCCTGCAGGCCGGGGCTGATATGGGACGTCACTCCGCCTTTGTGCTGTACGCCCCGCTGCTGGTAGAGAGCACCGGCACGACCTCAGAGAGCATCGAATTTTATGGTGAGCCCTTTGCCGCCGGTGACAACCTCACGGGCACCTTCAAGTTCAACAGTTACCGCTTTACCTACGCCTATACTTTTGTGCAGCAGCCGCAGTTTCTGCTGGCCGCCGGCCTTACCGGTAAAATTAGGGATGCTTATATAAAGTTAGAGGAAGACGACAGCGGCGTGAGTAAAAAGAGAAGCAATGTCGGGGTAGTTCCCCTGATTCACCTAAAGGCGCAATGGTTTATCAGCCCGCAATTCTCCTTGCTGCTGGAGGGGGACGGACTGGCGGCGCCCCAAGGACGGGCCGAAGATTTCCTGGTAGCCGGTGTGTATGCTCCCCGCCCGGATATGGAGCTGCGCCTGGGCTACCGCATTCTGGAAGGCGGATCCGACGGCGGAGGATCGGTGTATACCTTTAGCATGTTCCACTATGCTACAATGGGGATACGCTGGAAATTTTAATTTGTAGGAAGGAACATGCAGGAGATATCGGATTTTAACGATAATACGCCAAAGGCCGAACTGTATCAGTTTCTGTCCGAGGCGATCATGCATAATCACATATCAGATTTCTCCTCCCTACTCTCATTCGCCCGGAATATCCCCATCAATGCAAAGACCCGACCGGTATTCGAGAGCCTATTTATACTTATCCGCAAACTCTACTGGGGGTTTTTCCGGGACGTGGATAGAATTGTCTACCCCAAGGTGTGGAAGGAAACCGTACTGCCCAACGAGGACTTTCCCCACTGTGGCGACCTTAAAAGGAACTTAACTATAGCAAATATTTATGTGGGCATCCTTGATTTGCACGGATATACCGCTTTCTGCGATACCCACAAAAACAACCTTTCCATGTTAAAAGCCCTGGATGAACTTATCCAGGTAGAACTAATGAAGCTGGCCCGCATACGGGATGTGGTACTGCAGCGACAGCACGGAGATGAGATAATTCTGGTGGGCACCAAAGCCAGAGATGTTATCGAACTTAGCCTGGATATTATTGACGTCTTTGCCAAAAAAAAGGGAAATCATAGCAAGCTCAAGAGTTTTTTACCGGACATGCATATCTCCGCCGGTATAGCCGGGGGAAACAAATTTACCCCCTTCATCATAACCCTCGACGGAGACCTCTCGGGGGGTGTGGTGAATACGGCCGCACGACTCCAATCGCGGGCGAACGAGCTCTCTGAAAACCGTTCGCGTATTCTTGTTCGCAGAACTACCTATCACAACTATCTAACGGAAACTAAACACATTCCCTCAGTGGACCTTCGGGACCCGCCTATACACTTTATCGACTCCGGTAATATTCGTTTCAAGGGTATCGAAGTTGCCGTGTCCGAAGTGTTGTTCGAGGAGAGGGACAGCTATAGAGTCAAAATTGAAAAAGATCTACAGAGCCTAATGAAAGCAATTGAAAACCGATCGTGGAAGGAGAGTATCTTTGAAAAGCTGCTTATGCTGCTCATACGTTTCTATAAGTTCATGCCTCCCTTTCAAGTTGAATCACGCAGAAAAGGCATAATCAGCCGACTGCACAACGAGGATCTTATCGATATGGCCCAAAAAATACTGAGGTATTTTAAGGAGGATCAGAACTATCTAGATGCCTTCGCAGAGCTTGAAACGCTGATTGCATATTCCAAATCGATTCGGGGCTTCGATCCGCTTATTCTTGAATATGCAGAACAGATTCTGGAACGATACAGGGCAATCATCTCCGATTACGAAGGGCGGCTTGAATTACGAATACAAGAACTTGCCGATTCTACCCTCTCTGTGAAAGCACGGCAGATGTATAAAGAAAGCCAGAAAGCCCTTTTCCTCCAGGAACGATTAAAACTGGAAATCCGAAAGCATATATCCGACCATGAGGTTACGAAAATGTGGAGGGCCGCGGTAGAGGTTAGCTATAACGCCCCGGAGTTCAGCATACGTTCCGGAAAGCAGTAATCTTATAGGCGGCCGATTCACTTGAGCCGGTTATTCTGATTCTAAAGGCCCCCGATACAGAGACAGCAGTTCAATCCGGCTATGACAGCCGGTTTTTTTATAGATATTCTGGGTATGGAGTTTTGCGGTTCCCGGGCTGATAAAGAGCTTCTCACCAATTTCCTGTATCCTCTTTCCCCTCAGCAGGAGAAACAGAACCTCCTCTTCACGCTCCGAGAGGCCGTACTTTGTAGCGAAATCCCCCTGTTTTTCCTCCCGTGATACCACCTGGGTTTGATCGGCGGCATCAGCCTGGCGACGGTATCGAAAGGTAAACTCATATCCGCCAATCTGAAGAGTATCGTTATGGTGCACCGGAGCTCGTTCTTCAATCCGGCTTCCGTTGAGGTAGGTTCCGTTTCTGGAACCGGAATCTTCAATGTACAGTTCACTACCTACAATATGCAGGCGGGCGTGCCGTCGTGATACCCCGGCGGTTGAGAGGATGAGGTCACTATCCGCATCCCGGCCGATTTTAAAACTGCGTTTGTAGATGGGGACTATCCAGGGCGAGTTGTCCGGAAAATGCCCCTGTAAATACCATTCGCTTTTATTCATATGATTCGATTATACCAAACGGCATATACGCTTATCCAGCTCCAGGAGCTATGTTTACAGCATAGGGAGGATAAAATTATGGAAATGAACCCACAAATTCCGGAGAACATTCTAAAGCACCTTCAATATGTAGCTAAATCATTTGGACTGGGTCAGGATGACGATACTATACAAATGCTGGCCGACAACTGGGCGGAAAAACTGAATACCTTCGAGAACAAAATGACAGAGATGGGCATGGACGAGGTAGGCCTCTTCGAAACCGAAGACCAGCGTGGAGCTCTGGCTCTTACCTACTCGGGCTCGTTATTAGCCATCAGCCCGTTGAGCGATGGAGGCAGGAAAATTGATTATACGAGTATCGGCCTGCGAAAGGACGTGCCCGAAAGCATCACCGACGAGAATTGTCTGCTGAAAGAGGACATGGAAGTTGAGAAAAACGTTGAATTCATTGGCGGTTCCATCAAACGCACTTCCCCAATTTACAAAATCGTTGCCGCACCCCTTTCTCTAAATGACGAAGAGCAGGAAGAGCTGATTGACGAGGCAAAAACTATGATCATTGATAACTTTGTAGATATGAATCAGGAACTGTACTAAGCCCTCTGGCTTCCTGTATGTGCGACAGGCGCCGGTGTTGCACACCGGCGCCTCTTTGCCTATCAAGCTCTGAGCTTATTTGTAGGCCAGCACCGTCTCTTTCAGATGATTCCCGTAATTCACCAGGTTGCGGATGATAAGCTTTTCCCGGGGGCCGAGTTCAGTGCTTCGGATAAGAGTATCCAGCTTTTTCTCGTAGGTGCCGAAATCGTCGATCTTATTACCCGGTGGAAACAGCAGACGGGTGGCACAGAAGTTCTTCCATTTCAAACGTTCACGATCACTGAAAAGAGAGGGATAATTCCGCCCAATCATACGATGCAGCAGTTTTTCCGCCCGCTGGTCCGTAAATTGGCTGGAAAAGTTGCGCCAGTTTTCAACCCCCTGTTCATGGAGCTGAGAAAATAGGGCCTTGTCTTCATCCATGAAAAAACCGCCGGTATAAATAGCCATATCAACATCCGGTGCTTCCGGCAGCCCGCCCTCATGATCAAAAACCGCCCTCACCTTCTCTGTCAGATTGGGAGCAGACTGCAGCAGACGCTGCCGCTCCTGAATAAGTTCAAGGTCCAATCCAAGTCGGCGGGCAGCAGCCTCATCAAGTGTTTTCAGAGGTGCAACTACCGGGGCTTTATTGATCTGTAGGGGGGTTAAAGGAATCCGCTCATCGGCAAGCTCCTCCTTTGGCGTGAACACCCGGTCGCGTAGTTTATCAACCGGCAGTTCCAACAGCGGCCGGGGATCAAAGCGTAAATCAAAAGTAATGACTGAGTTCCGGTTTTTCGGATCCACCGCCAGGGGTGCAACTGCCGTAGTGCAGCCCTCCGGCCGGGTAAACATGGCGGAGGTATACAAAATCGGGGTCCGGCTCTGCAGATCTATCAGTTTGGACACATCCTCTTTTCGGCGGTGATGAAACAGAAATTGAAACAAGCGCGGCTGAGTATCATGCAGCAGCTTTGCTAAACCGATCGTCGCTTCCACATCGCTCAGGGCATCATGGGCGTGTTGATGAGCAATTCCATTCGCAGCACTTAAATCTTCCAGTTTAAAGGACGGCCGGCCGTCTTCCTGGTTCGACCATTCAATTCCCTCCGGCCGCAGGTCCTTGGCAGCCCGCATCACATTTATTAAGTCCCAGCGGCTGTTCCGGTTGGCATACTCGCGCACATACGGGTCCAGCAAATTCCGGTAAAATATGTTCCGCATAAACTCATCGTCAAAGCGGATATTGTTGTACCCCACCACACAGGTTCCCGGCTGCATCCATTCTGTATAGATGCGCCCGGCAACCTCATACTCCGGCCGCCCCTTTTCTAGAGTTTCCTGGGGTGTAATTCCTGTTATCAGGCTTGCCTGGGGGTTAGGTACATAGTCGGGGGCAATTTGCACATATTCAATAATCGGATCGCCTATCGGCTCAAAGTCGCCGTTTGTTCGAATTCCGGCAAACTGGGCTAAACGGTCAAGTTGGGGATGCCGTCCAAAGGTTTCAATATCATACCAAAAAAGTGTTGCTGCCATAGGGTTCCTTTCCTTGCTTTTTCGTTTACCATCTTAACTGAAAAGCGCCCTTCCCACCACCCTAGCCTCTGAAATCAGTGTTACTAAGATCAAAAGCCGCCGCAGCTCAGCCTCTAGGCAAATCCCAACAAACGTAAAATAAAAAAGCCATAAAAGAGAAGCAGTATTCCCCCTTCAAGGCGGTTAATTTTATGGTCGAGGACTATGATAATATAAAGCAGGGTTGCCGCTAAAGAGAGGGGAAGCGAAAATGTAATGATGGAATCGGGTATTCGCAGGGTTCCAACCATAGCCGGAACCCCCATAACCAGAAGGGTATTAAAAATATTTGAACCGAGCACATTCCCAATGGTAATTTCCGGCTTGCCCTTCCGCGCTGCGGCTATAGTAACGCTCAGCTCCGGGAGACTGGTACCTAGGGCAATTGCGCCCAAGGCTATTACCTCGGGGGCAATCGAAAGTCTTTGCGAAAGCGTAACCACCGCCTCGATTGTATACTGGGCACCAATGTAGATGCCCAGGGGTGCGAGAAGCAGAATAAACCAGTGCCGCAGACGCGGTTTCACCGGGTGTTGCTCTAACTCGAGTATTTCCTGCATCTGCCTGGGGTTGCGAAGAGTGTAATAGAGGTAGTATCCAAATGCGACCAAACACAGCACAGCTTCAGCAGTGGTAAACTCCTGATCTACCACCATGAACGCTAATAACAAGGCAGATGCCGCTAGAAAAGGCACATCGGATTTCATTACATCGTAATCAACCACGAATTCCTTTCCCAGGACCCCTGCTATACCAACTACCAAAAAGATATTGGTAATATTCGAGCCAAGTACATTGCCGATGACAATTTCAGAGGTTCCGCTGGCCACCGATACCAAGGAAGAGACCAGTTCGGGAAGGCTGGTGCCAAAGCCAACTATCAAAACCCCGATTACAAAGGGAGGCAGTTTAAAAAATGTACCGATCTCTTCCGCGGATACAATAAAAAGGTCTGACGATTTTATTAAAACCGCCAGACTTACCGCAAATATTAATACCCATACTGTCACACTCATAGGCTATAAGTATATTAGTGTGAACACTTCTACGCAATTACCTTTGTTCGGGGCAGCAACAATTGCCGGCTCGGGGCTGTAATATATGATTTAATTTTCCGCTTTCGGTGCTTCCCCCTCGCCTCGTTTTACCATCCGTTCTATTTTTTGCATTACTCCGTTCATATCTGAAAGGTCCAGGGGTACCATAAGTTTGGTCTCCTTCCGAGCCAGGCTTTTCAGTTCGCTAATATACCCCTCAGCGATACGCAGAGACAGGGCATCCTCGCCACCGGAAACTTCAACTGCTGCCGCTACCTTTCGGAGCCCCGCAGCGGTCGATTTTGCAAGGGCGGTAATTTCACTGGCGCGTCCCTCAGCCTCATTGATGGATTTTTCTTTATCCCCCTCCGACCGATTAATCGCCTCTTCCATTTCAGCCTGGGAGTAGTTAACCTTAGACTCCATTTCACCCAAACTACGTGCAATGGCGGCCCGCTTTTCACGTTCCGCTTTCATTTGAACTTCCATAGCTTCTAAAATTCCCTCGGGGACATTGATATTCTGTATCTCGTATCGAGAAACTTTTACTCCCCAGGCATCCGAGGCTTCATCAACGGCCTTGACTACCTGGGCATTAATGGACTCACGCTCTTCAAAGGTGCGGTCCAGCTCCAAACGCCCTATTACCGAGCGCATAGTAGTCTGGGCCAGTTGAATAGTCGCGTATTCATAGTTGGTAATACCGTAACTGGCACGGCGCGGCTCAACCACCCTCATATACAGCACTCCATCGACACGGACCTTTACATTGTCCTGGGTAAAACAATCCTGAGCCGGCACATCAATGGCCTGCTCTTTCATACTGTGCTTATAGCGAACCTTCTCTATAAAAGGAATCAACACATGGATTCCCGCCTCCAGAGTCCGGGTATACTTACCCAGCCGCTCGACCACCAAAGCCGATTTGGCCGGTACAATGCGTATGCTTCTCAATAAAGTAAAAACTACAAATAGCAGAAACAGCCCAAGTAAAATTAGTAGTGGTAAAAACGGATTCATGCCTGACCTCCCTTATTACCACGGCTACTTATTCCTAAGGACGGGGTAACCGTATCGATCAATGATTTTAACCTTGCCAGGTCATCCGGCAACACTGAAGTCTCGGCGGTGTTGATAATGGAACCAAACTGCTCGAGATACTGTTCGGCCAGGCGTAAAGCCATAGCAGATTTTCCTTTTGGTAGTTGAAGTGCCTCTGCTACCACGGTAAGCCCCCCGGCGGTTGCTTCACTGGTAATTTCAATTGCCTGAGCTTTTCCTTCAGCCTCATTTATCCGTTTTTGTCGCTCCCCCTTACTCAGATTGATCGAAGATTGCCGGTCACCCTTTGAAATGTTGATGCGGGCACTCTTCTCTCCCTCGCTGGCAAGAATACCAGCCCGCTTCTCACGTTCAGCCCGCATCTGCTGCTCCATCGCTTTTTCAATAGTTTCGGTGGGACTAATGTCTTTGATCTCATAGCGGGTAACCTTAATGCCCCACGGGTCGGAGGCTTCATCCAGGGCTTTTACAATTGCATCGTTAATTTGGTCTCGTTCGCTGAAGGTCCGGTCCAACTCCAGCTTACCGATCTCAGACCGCATGGTCGTTTTTGCCAGCTGAGCGGTTGCATAACGGTAATTGTCAATTCCATAGCTGGCTTTCACCGGGTCCATCACCCGCAGATACAGCAGTCCGTCGACGGTAACCTGCACGTTGTCACTGGTAATGCACACCTGCGGATCAACATCAAAAACCTCTTCTTTGATGATGTGCTTATATGCAATCCGCTGTACCACAGGAATTATCAAGTGGAGTCCCGAACCAAGGGTAGTCTGGTATTTGCCAAACCTCTCGATTACATAGGCCTCTTGCTCAGGAACAATTCTGATGAGCTTAAAAAAGGTGAGGATCACCAGAAAAGCCAATACATAGGCAAAAATAACGTTCATATACGCTCCTTATAGTTGCTAAAACTTTATGTATCAAACGGTTCGCTTACTGTAAGCGTAATACCGTCCTCGTCTACTATCGAAACCTCTTCTCCCGTCTCAAATGATTCGGTAAGACTCACCGCCTTCCAGGTAGTACCTCGATAGCGAACACGTCCCGGATGGTCGGGGGAAATCGGCTCCAAGACCTCAGCATGCTCACCCAACCCTTCCGGGGGCATGCGGTTGAGCAGGGTTCCTCTAAACAGCTTCTTAAACTTTTTCCGCAGCAGAATAAAGGAGACTACCGAAGCCACGACCCAGCTTACTACCTGCCACGCAAAGCTGCTCTCGAGTGGAGGTAACACCAGGGCGGCAATCGCAACTATCCAGGCTCCAAGTCCAAAGAAAAAGATGGTAAACCCGGGAATTAGCATCTCCGATGCAATCAGCATAAGTCCGATTGCACCCCAAAGAAATGATGAGCCAAACAAATGTGTACCTCCTCTCTTAATTTAGCACAGAATGTCTTCTAGAGCATGCGCAAAAATTAGCTTGTTGGCAAGCCGGCGGAAAAAATATAGGCAAAATAGAGCCCTTTCTCTGATTTTGAATTGCTCGGGTTGAAGACAGTGCTGTTTCATAGTTTAATAGTGGCATGAACTCTTCACAAAAGCCGGATTCACATTTTCATATTGGTCCCATTTTAATTTTGATGCTAATGGTGTTATACAACTTCCTCTCCCGGGGTGTTTTCAGCCCGCTTCTCCCAATTTTGGAAGAAGAGTTTGGAGTCAGCCACGGGCGCTCGAGTTCTCTGTTCCTTATTATGTCACTGAGCATGAGCAGCAGCATGGTTTTTTCCGGTTTTATTTCCAGTCGATTACAGCATAGAGGGGTGATATTACTATATGAGTTTCTGCTCGGTTTCTCGCTGATGTTATGTGCCTTCAGCAGCAGTTTTCTGCTAATTCAGCTGTCTGTGGGGATATTGGGGCTCAGTGCCGGTTTATATGCCCCTTCGGGCCTGGCATCGGTTACTAACCTAGCCAGCCGGCAACACTGGGGTAAGGCGATTAGTCTGCATGAGACAGGGCCCAATTTTGGACTGATTTTAGCCCCTTTACTAGTGGGTTTTGCGGCTCCCCTGCTGGGATGGAGATGGGTATTGGTTGTAATAGGACTTGCGAACTGGTTAAATGGGCTGCTCTACCTAATATGGGGAAGCGGAGGAGCCTTCCATGGCGAGCCCCCTAATTTCAAGAACCTCAAACTCATTTTAAACAACCGGGCCTTCTGGATTATGGCGCTCTTTTTGGTACTGTCCGCCAGCTCGGCAATAGGAGTCTATTCTATCCTGCCGACTTATCTTATTTCCGAAAAAGGCATGGGTCCTAAGTTAGTAAACAGTGTAGTAGGTTTTTCCAGAGTTAGTGCCATCGCTTTTGTGCTTGGGGCCGGTTTTCTCACAGATAAATTCGGCTTAAAAACTTTGCTGGGAGTTATACTCTCTTTAACAGGCGGTTTCGCCGTGCTATTAGGTCTATTGGAGGGTACTCCTTTACTGATAGCAGTATTCTTTCAGCCGATGATTGTAGCAGCCTTCTTTCCCGTCTTTAATACCAGTATTTCAAATATCACTACTGCAAAGACAAGAAATGTTGCCTTCTCTTTGATTATTCCCTTTGCCTCAGCACTCGGTGCCGGTGCAACCCCCACCATAATGGGTTTCCTCGGGGAGCATGGCCATTTTGCTACCGCGTTTATCGGGCTTGGAGGTCTTTGTATCGCAGCGATACTGTTACTCCCATGGCTTCACCTGAAACGGGAACAGGTGTAATAAAACCGGTTTAGGCCTCTCTGGCCGGAGGGGCCATAAAATCAGGACCAATTGGATTTTCAATTTCTTCCTGCAGTATTTGATCTATCTGCTGCATATCTTCCTCTGAAATCTCCCAATCCATGGTACCGTCAATATCGGCAAGCTGTTCAGGCTTGCGTGCACCCCATAGGGCTACTTCAATTCCCTGCTGTAAAATCCAGTTTACCGAAAGCTGCACTAATGTCTTTTGATACTTTTCCGCCACCTGTTTCAGCCTTTTTACTGCGTTCAAGTACTGACTATAGCGGGGAGCTTGAAATTTTGGGTCGACATTGCGTAAATCATCTCCCTCGAAGGTGGTGTCCATGGTCATTTTTCCGGTCAGTAAACCGCGGCAGAGAGCACCGTAGGTAATCAGAGCAATTCCGTTCTGCTTACAAAAGGGCTTTAACTCACCCTCGATATCCCTCTCAAAGAGGTTATACGGGGGCTGACAAGTGTGTAGAGGAGCATGCTCCATAAACTGCTTCATCTGATCGATACTGAAATTGCTGACCCCTACCGCCCGAATAAGTTGTTGTTCATACAGCTCACGCATGGTTGCGGCGGTTTCCTCGATTGTCACATTCGGGTCGGGCCAATGAACCTGATACACATCGATGTAGTCTGTATCGAGCCTGGTAAGGGAGTCCTCAATTTCTTTGAGGATACGATCGCGGGAAGCGTTTCGATACGGATTCCCCTCGTGCCATTCAATGCCCACCTTCGTGGCCAGCTCGAAACTGCTGCGCTCCAGTCCTTTGAGGGCTTGCCCGACTATCCGCTCCGATTCGCCAAATCCGTAGATCGGAGCGGTATCGATCAGCCCAACTCCCTCAATCAAAGCGCGCCGAATAGTCTCTATTGAAAGATCCTCATCGGTTCCCCCCCACATCCAGCCTCCGATGGCCCAGGTGCCCAGTCCTACTCTACTGGTGTGTATGTCGGTTGTAGATAACTGTGTTTCTTTCATACTAGTAAATTTAATAATACTACCGCCATAAGGCAAATACCGATCTACTCAACCCTTGCAGTTACCTCTCCGCTTTTCACCCTCAGCAATCTAGGCCGGCCTTGAATTGTAAGCCCGCCTACCTGAAAGTCGAGAGAACTCGGCTCTCCTATATTCAAAACCGCCTCTTCACCATCGTGAAAGACTAAGCGAATAAAAGAACCCTGTTGCTGAAAGGATGGAACCAATGAAACCAGCTGTTCGTCGGTTTCGTTACCACGATTGGCATATACGGCGGCTGCAAGCAGAAAACTATCAGCGACAGCACTTTGGTATTCCAGCCGTGCACACATGCTCTGCACGTAACGGGTATTCACTCCGTTCAACTGATCGTGGAACGGAGCGGCTGCTATCTGACGGGTAAAGCCTTTCAGGTTCGCCAGCAGCGTATAGCGGTCGTCGATACGGGCAATTTCCCCGTTTCCCCTGCTGCTTCGCAGCGGCAGGCCGGAATCAAAGCCCAGCGGGTAGCCCCCCTGACGAAAGCGAAGTTCCGGCTTGGTAGTATGTATCTGGTGAATGTGCACCAACAGGCCCGCTTTCACCAGTGTCCAGGTGGTTACCTCCCCCTCGGGATCCGCCATGTGCAGAGGATAACGAGCTGCTGCAAAATCTTTTTCACAATACAGATTGGTCATCTCCCAGCGCTGATGAAAGAAAATTCCATCCTCCGACCACTGCAGGCTCGAATCGCTGTTGAAAGA
>JAIPFV010000078.1 GCA_021736475.1 Spirochaetia bacterium
TAAGGAAGTTCACGGGCCGATTGGGGTGTCCCACTGTACCGGTGAGGCGGCTATGGCCCAGTTGCGGGAGGCTACCCCCCGTTACTTTCATAACAAAACCGGCTCGGTGCTTGAGGTGTAAAAGATACGGCAGCCGTTATGACTGCCGTATCCGTTACAGTAACGTAATTTTAGCTGAAGAACTTGTCGATATAACCCTGCACAAAGACAAAGAGGATTATGAGCGGGAGAACATATCGAACGTAGGGCTTTATCCACACAGGATAGCGCATACCTTTGCCTGTGTTGGCCTCTTCAATGAAATTGTCCCATCCCCAGGCAAACTTATAAGAGGTGAAGAATACGAACAGAAGTGATCCGATGGGCAGCAGGTTTGAACTTACAATGAAATCCCAAAGGTCGATTACCGCGGTACCTTCACCCAGGGGCTGGAATGAACTCCACACATTAAAACCGAGGGCGCAGGGGATGGAGAGCACTGCTACGATAATACCGTTGGTAAGCGCAGCTCTTTTGCGGGGCCATTCCCATTCGTCCATGGTAAAAGCCATCAGGTTTTCGAATACGGCCACCACCGTAGTCATAGCGGCAAAACTCATGAACAGGAAGAAGAGTATGCCCCACAAACGACCACCTACCATGTTGTTAAAAATATTCGGCAGCACAACGAAGATCAGTCCGGGTCCCTGGGCGGGATCCTGGCCGAAGGCGAAAACCGCCGGGAAGATGATCAGACCGGCCATCAGGGCAATGGCGGTATCGAGAACAACGATATTGATGGATTCCCCGGTCAGCGACCTGTCTTTGCCGATATAACTTGCGAATATCAGCATACTTCCGATACCTAGACTGAGGGTAAAAAAGGCTTGACCCATTGCCGCGTATACAGCCTCCCAGAGCCCCGATTCCATGAGTCGTCCGAAATCAGGCTTCAGGTAAAAGCTGAGTCCTTCGCCGGCGCCCGGCAGGGTGACCGACCGGATAGCCAGGATTACCAGAATAATAACCAGGCCCCCCATCATGAACTTGGTTACTCTCTCTACTCCCTTCTGCAGACCGATTGAACAGATGCCGAAACCCAGGATTACGGCGAGAAACATCCAGAAGAGCATACTGCCGGGCTGTGAGAGAAAGCCTCCGAAAAATGCGCCAACCTGATCCGGAGCTAAACCGGCAAGGTCGCCTTTCACCATGAAGACAAAGTAGGCCAGCATCCAACCGGCGACAGTGGTATAGAACATCATCAGGATGAGGTTACCTAGGATGGCTAGATACCCATAAATGTGCCATTTTGAACCCTTTGGTTCCAGGGCTCTGAAAGAACCGGCGATATTCAGCCGTCCGGCACGGCCGATGGAGAACTCCATTACCATAATTGGAAGCCCCAGGATTAAGAGGAAGACCAGATAAATCAATACAAAGGCCGCCCCGCCGTATTCTCCCGTAATAAAGGGAAACCGCCATACATTCCCCAAGCCGATTGCGCAACCGGCTGAGAGCAGAATAAATCCTAACCTGCTCGCCAGTTGTTCTCTTGGTTTCTTCTCAGCACTCATTATTAACACTCCTTTGTCCTTGTAAAATTCGATGCTGGATTATTTTAAGTGGTGCCCGGCGGACTGTCAACAATTTTAAATTTCTTTGTCATCTAAAAATCAAAAGTGCACTGAATTTGGGGAATCAGGTAATCGAAAGCGTTCACGCGGTGTCTTTTCTATAGAATTCGTTCATCAGACAGAGCCGGAAAAACGGTCGAAATACGATCATGATTCCCGGACTATTTATGTAAATCTCGATCATCCTCAAATTGCTTCTGCTTTACAGCAGTCCGACAAATCGGTTGACTCTCCAACCTTTCTGGATATGGCCTTTGAGGTAGCTATTGTAGAATACGCCCAAGCGCTGCAATTCGAAAGAATCGCATCCGGCGAAACTTTCGATGCCGGCGAAGCAGTCTATTCAATCGGAGATATCATAGATCGTCTACCCCGAATAGAGGTAAAGTAGGAGTATACAAGTGCCAGATAAAAAAATAGTTCCAACCCTGCACGCAATCCACCTGCCTACAGGGATGCAATTGATAATTCGGTTCACTCACTTAAAAGAATTAAATTTCCTCCGGGAGCCTTGCGGAAAGTTCATGTTTCCGCGGATAACTACCTGGTACAACTTCTTCCCAAGTACTATCTGGAAGATTTTCATACCACCACCCTGGTTTACCTGTTCTCATACACCATGGCCGGTGGGGACAGACCATTTCTACGCTTGTTTCTGGATCTATTGATTACACGCAGACCATATCTGAGCGGACTCTGCGAAACTATGACAGGCTTTACCGTGGAACAGGAGGCGCGCTCCGATGGATAGATATTCTGCTTATAAACCATACAACCGGTACCGCGATCATTGTGGAGAACAAGATCCATGCAAGCGACCAGGACCGGCAGATCCCACGGTACTATTATGAAGTTACCAACAGAGCTTTCGGCAAAGGCGGACACTATCGTGTGGCGGCAACCGTCTATCTCACGCTCACCGGCCACGGCCCCTCATATATCGGGTGGACCGAAAATGACAAAGTTCGCATAATACCCATCTGCATCGCCTACGCCGGTGACGACGGTACATCACTCAATTCTGCGGTTCTGGAACCCGGTGCAGCAATGTCCGGTTGTGAGCCGGTGAAACCGATTGTGGAATGGTACGGATAAATCATTAAAGATCTCTCAGGAAGGAGCAAGAAAATGGTAATAGTGCAGTATTTTGCTAGAAACGTCGTCGATGACACGAAGGCGATGGCCACGATTGCCGACGTAATAAACGGGCGGAAGGACATCGAAGCAGCGCTTTGCCAGGAGCTTGGTGATCGTATCTTTGCACAGATGGAAAAGAAGCCGGGATGGTCCGTCTCCCGTAGCAAGTATCCCGAGGGACAAGAAATCAAGATTGAGTGCGGGAACGACCATTGGGACTATGCTATCTGGGCTGAGGGTGCGGACCTGAGTCATGGCTTCGTTGAGAGAGGAAAACCGTTCACGAAGAAGGAGAAGGCAGATTTTGCAAAACAACTACCAGGTGAACCTCAGGAATACGCAGGTAATTATTTTTGTGTAGTGTTCTCTGTGGACTTATCTATACGTAAACTTGGAGAACATTTTACTGAAGCAGGTGTTCACCGGTTTATCAGTGAAGTCGAAGCAATTATCGGGTAAACGGTTTGGCCGAAGAGTCAGGCCAGCAGCTTCAAAGGTAATGCGATTGAAGCTATTGTTTTATCAGAGGGAGCCCAAAGCTCGTACGTACACACAAGTTTCCAGGTAAATTAATTTAAAACCGGCATTGATTTATACCGGTTTTTGGAGTATATTGTGAGTGAAACACTACAGGTTCAGTTGTTTCTACTGCGCCTTAAGAAAATGTGGAATACCCCGGAGAGGGTCACATTGGCTCCAAGACAGAAGAACCTGCAGTCGATGTCAACCCTGGGCCTTTCAATGAGTGATGTGAAAAATGTCTGCTTTGGCTTACAACCGGGCGATCGTATTGCAGGACCCGTACTTCATGATAAGGGGATTGATGGAGAAGTGTGGATTTTTACGCCTATGTATAACGGCAGAAAGATGTATCTGAAGGTATTTCTTACGAGCGAAAATAATCAGGATTATCTGCAGATCATATCTTTCCACGAGGAGGGGATGGTATGAACAGGAAGGCCCTCTGCCCGCAGTGCGGGAAAGTACAGCCTGTTGAGGTAGTTGCCCGTGAGGAAACCTACACCTTCAGGGGCGAGTCGGTAACGGTACCCCATGAGCTTTCGGTCTGCACCGTGTGCGGAGAGGAACTATCTACGGCTGTGCAGGCGCAGCAGAGCCTTACGGATATACGGGAAAGCTACAGGAAGAAACATGATCTAGTGACTCCATCCGAAATCCGTTCGATACGGGAAAGCTACGGAGCAGGACAAAAACCCTTCGGCATAATTCTCGGCCTTGGCGAGAGTACCATCAACACCTACGAACAGGGGGAAGTACCCACCGCAGCCAACTCAGTGCTTATTCGCGCAGCCGGAGACCCTGCTACATTCAAGAAAATGTTCCTGCAGCGGCAGCACCTCATAGGCCCGACGCAGAGAAAAAAAATAGAAAATCACCTTGAAGCGTATCCGAGTCCATACATGTTGGAAGAAAAAATGTTATCAGTCCACGAAAATCCGGGTGAATATACAGGTTTTCGAAAGCCTGATGTCCAGAGGATGGAAGAGTTCTTGGGATACATTTCGGTACAAACAGGAAAAGTCTACAAAACCAAATTGCTTAAAATTGCATTTCTGGTGGATTACGAGCATTTTCAAAGGTATACGGTAAGTGTAAGCGGATGGCCCTATGCACGATTACCCTATGGACCGGTCCCGCAGGAGTACAAAATGCTGCTCGAAAGAGCCGAACGGAACGGCTTTATCGAAACACGGGATTACGATGACGGAACCAGTACAATCGAAGCCGGCGTCTGTGCGCAAAAGCTGCTCAAAAAAAACTCATTTTCAGATGATGAAATCGAAACAATCAAGAAGGTGATAAACCGCTGGAACAAGGCAACGGCACAAGAGTTATCGGACTATACCCATAGTCTTCGGGGGTGGAAAGAGACCGAGCATGCCCGTAAAATATCCTACAGCTTAGCATTTGAAGAGTAGAAGAGAGCAGCAAGTATGTATGAAAAAATAAAGGCGGCGATTCGAAGCCACACCGAGGCACACCGACCTCTTCGAGGAACTGACGGCGGCCTACCATGATGCGGCATTTATCGACCGCCTCCAATTCTACCTCCCCGGATGGGAGGTCTCCATCCTCAGAAACGAGCTGCTGACCTATGGGTACGGCCTTATCGTCGACTACTTTGCCGAGACCCTGAAACAGCTGCGCGGTTTGGACTATGCTGAAGACTACCGCAGGTATTTCGAAATCGACAAGGGTCTCTCCTCCAGAGACCGGACCTCCATCGAGAAGACTACCAGCGGGCTCCTCAAGTTCCTCTCTTCCCGTACCTGCGGGGAGCCAAATTGATAAAACTCGTCGATCCCTACATACGCAACTTTCACCAGGTAATAAACCTCTTCGAGTTTTTACAGATGCTCTTGTAGCTGCAGGAGGAAGGAGAGTAGGTCTCGGTAACTTTCCTGACCGGCAGAGCATCCGGGAATGAGATTGAACAGGAGGATCTGCCGAGCCGAGTCGCCGAAGAGTTCGAGGGAAGTGCCGTACGATTCTCCTACACCATCAGCGACGATCCCTCTCTGCATGCCCGCTACATTGCGGCTGACAGCGGGTGGAAGATCGTACTCGACCGCGGACTGGATATTTTTCAGCCCTTTGACAGGAGAGACGCTTTTAGCCTGCAGAACAGCGTTCAGGAGACCCGCCGCTGCAGGGCTTTTGAGATAACCTATCTGAGGAGCTCCCGCTAAAAAGCCGCAAAAATTGACATCGGACCAGAACCTTTAGTAGTTTTAAGGAATCATTAATCTGTAATGAGTCTGAGGAAAGGTTCAGGGTGATGAATGTATGGAAATTATGTGTCGTATTGCTGCTGTTGCTGTTTTCTTTAGTTCCTCTTTCACTTGCGGCCCAGGAACAAGCCTCCAATACCTTGGAGATAGAACGGGAGTTTTCTGAAGGGGAAGCACGCAGGGGCTTCACCGTTGAACCCTACTTAAAAGTGAAATTCGGGTATACGAACTATGTGCTTTTAGCAACCGGAATAAAGAGCAAACTGAAGTTTCCCCTGAATTCTTTGGTTTTGGGCGGGCGCTACCGTTATGCCGTGCAGAGCGGCGAGGTCGACGAGTGGCGCTTTCAATTGTCCGCCGAAACTACCGTTGCCGGTCCGTGGGGGCTCATGAAAGACCACGACTGGTATGTATTCTCCGGATATCCACCGGTTAAATTCAGTTATACCGAATCGGAAGTGGAGATGGCCTATTTCGATATCAATACTTCTTTTGAGAAACGCCTATTCTCCCGCTCCGACTTTCACCTTTACAGCCGGGCCAAGTACGGCTACCAGCAGATAGAGCAGGACGCTCTGGGCTTCAATGGCTGGCAGTATGTGCTTATTTCCGAGGGAGATGAGGAAACAAATCCGACCTTTGAATTAGTTCCGATGGATAGCGATTTGACGGCCCTGGAGTACAAAATTATCTACCACAGCTTTGGGTTTGGCGGCCGGTTTGATTGGAGCCCTTTTCGCGAGGTAAGCTTGAGTGTGGGGCTGATGCCTCAGCTGGTCTACCTGCAGGACCGAGACGACCATGTGCTGCGAAATAAGCTCTCCACCGCCCGGGGATTCGGTTTCGGCGGGGAGGGGGATGCGGTGCTCAGCTATTCCTGGGGAGAGAATGAAAACTACCAGCCCTATGTGTCCCTGAGGGCCCAGTTGAAGTATATCTGGGCGAACACCGAACAGACCCAGGAGTGGTACGACAGTGAACCGAATACGGGGGAGGATGAGACGGGTCTGCGCTACACAGGTATTACTCATATTGTAGAATCTTTACAAGGAGATTTGAGCCTGTCCGCTGGGGTGTGGTATCGGTAGGGGCTGTTGACGCGTTCAGTGCTGCGGCATGCACGCACAACGAAATTATTATTCAAGAATCAGCCTATGTTAGAACTTACACCTTGTAATTTACTACATATCAAACTTTTATTGTAAAGTTTATAATAAATCAATTAGTTACAATAAGTTTACAAATCACTACTGCTAAAGCATATAGAATATTTTTTTAGTTTCAAAAAAACATAAATCTCTTGAAAAGACCCTTAGGCGTGGTACAATTTCAACAATGTAATATATAAAGAGAGAAAAAATGAAACCAGTGCCTAAGATAATTTATTATCTTCTCTTGGGTGTTCTGGTTCTGTGGTTCCCCTTAGTTCCACTGCTTGCCTTAGATGCTCCAACACAGGTGAATGACGGTACCGGGAGCGATATTGATTATTCTACCAATACTTCTAGTTACAGCGCAAACTGGACGCAGATAGATTGGAGTAGTGCTGACCCGGATCCGATTGATGGGGACAGACTTGTTTTTGAGATTTCACTGCAATGGTGGAATGGCGCAAGTTGGCAAACTATAGATGGTACACAAGAAAGAAATGAAAGTATTTATCCAACTCTACCATCAACTGTCTTTCAAAATGCATATACACTTACTGAGAACAGAAACTACAGAAATATTATTAATTCAAAAGTTGAATACTTAGTTAATCGTGGGACTCTTGCAGCCCCATCTTATCCTCCAGATGAAGCAAGTCCTGAAAAGGTTACGAACGGCTTCCTCGTTGACTCCATTAATCCAACCGCTTCAATCGATGCTCTTTCCTCAATTCAGACGGAGAATCCCTTTCTTGTGGAGTGGAGCGGGGATGATTCAGGCGGTTCAGGGGTTGAATCCTACACCGTGCAATACAGCAGAGACCAGAGCGCATGGAACACCTGGTACTCCGGCACAAGCAGAACCCAAGGCTACTTCGACGGCCGGAACGGCGCAAGATACTATTTTCGGGTGCAGGCAACCGATAAGGCCGGCAATGTGTCGCTCTACTCTTCGACTGTATCCACTATCCTGAATGTTGCAGGCGCAGGCGCCGGACTTTCGGCCTCGCCATCTACCCTCCAATTTCAGGAGGGGGAGACTCAGAAGCCGGTCGACCTGAATATCCAGGCCACCGGGGCCGGCAGCATAAACATTACCAGCATTTCAGTTCAAAAAACATTTCCCGATTCCAGTACCAGTACCGAACCGGTGGAGAGTGTGAATATTTCCCTTTCCGGCGGCGGCAGTACCACTATTTCCAGAACCTTGAGTTTGTCCTCTTTTGACCGGGCCCTGGCCCTCGGCGGCAGCCAGAGCGGCAGCCTGACCGTAAGGTTCCGAATCCAGGGCAGTGATGCGTACGGAAACCCGGTGGAGGCGACGGCCGCCATTCCGGTGACGGTAAGCGCAGCGCTACCTTCCGACCTGCAGATTACGGGGGTGGAGGTGGAGCTGCCCCCATCACCCTATTATGCGGGCGACCAGATCGAGGACGCCCGGGTGGTGATTCAGGCCACCGGCAGCGGACAGGTGACCGGCCAGATTCTTATAGATGACGAGAGCGACTGGACGGAAGAAAATACTTTTTCAGTAAGTGTGGACGGACAGACCAACTTTGACATCGAAGGCCAGATTCCGACGGATGATCCGGGCGAACACACAGTAAAAGCTGAAATTAGCTCTCCGGTCGAAATGTCGGGTGAGGCGACCTATACCATCAGCGATCAAACTCCGCCCTTTCCTCCGGACACATTGACCTTAGTGGAGGATGTAGCTGAGCTGTCCGACTTTGACGGAGAGGCTGAGGTTACCAGCCAACCCAGCGCTGGCTACCAGGAGTTTACCTTTAACGGGACCGCCAAGATGAAGCTACTCTCACTAAAAGATACAGAGATTGAAGAGGTTACTGTAACCGACCTGAAGGTACAGTATTCCAATGATTCTCCGACTGTTCCCAAAATTAAGGGCGGCACAGTTGAAAAAGAGGCCGAGGAGGAAGAAACCTTCGTTACAGTGGCCGACAACTATCTGAAAGTGAAGAAAGTGAGTTTCGACGGACAGGATACCAGCAAGATCCTGGTGGATGCCAAGCTGACCCTCCCCAAGCTGGATAATAAAGAGATCATGGATGTGGAGGGACTGGTAGTCAAAACCGGGGGAGTCGACGGCAAGAATTTCTCCTATCCGGAGAGCGATCCCAAGAGTTTTACCGCCTTCGGGATGGAGTTTGGTATTCATGATGTAAATGTTCCCAAGAACGCTCTTATTGTCGCTGAGGATGAGGCTAACGACCGCTACTCCTTTACCATGTCCGGCAGCATTAAGATGGAATCGAAGAAGGGCACTTCTACAAAAAAAGATACCCTCACAAGCTTTCAGAACCTTACCATTTATTCGGACGGGGAGATCGACGGCACGATTACCTTTTCCGAATCCTTCGATCTGATACCGGATAAACTGAGCCTTACCGAAATCAAGCTCGAGAGCGAGGGCGACGATTGGAAGCTCAAGTTGAAGGGCAAGTTGAAGAACCTGCCGGAGCCGCTGGATGTAGCCAACAATACCGCCTTCACGGTTTCTTTTGATAAGGACGGGAATGCTTCAGGGGGCGTGGAGGCAATTAAGGAGCTAAAAAAGGATAAGAAAGGTCATAAGTTAGGCGGAGACGATGACTCTGAGTACGATCTGGGGATCGGTACCCTCGATCTGACCTATCTGGCGGTTGTCTTCAAATATGAGGACGGGGTGTTTGACAAGGATTTTAGTGAAGTCAAGCTGGGTGTAGATTTTTACCTCGACGTGCAGGGTGAGAATGGAGAGGAAAGCTCGGATGACGAGAAGCGGATCACCTTTGGCGAGCTCAATGCAAACGGCGATTTTGAAGGCGGGGTGCGGCTCAATATGGAGGGGGACTTTGATTGGCACAGTCCTACCAATGCCCAGGTGCTTCAGAATAAACAGCTGGTTCTGCCCGGTCTAAACCTGACTATGGAGGCTATTGCGGTACAGAGCGAGCCCTTCGGGATCGCCATTACCGGCAGTATTGTCATGGGAATGGACGGGGTATCTGGGGGAATCAACTTTCAGAACTTAATACTTACCGTCGACGGCACCGTTTCGAATTTGTCTGATGCCATCGAGGGCGGGCAGTTCGAGGTTGCCGATTTGATGCAGGTAGAGGTGGGCGACGTGGACTGGAGCACTAGCCCCACCGACTTGAGTTTTGAGAGCAACGAGACCACCGGCGAAGGGGCCAATCAGGCCCCGCAGAAGGGCAGCAAGGTTGTTGCAGTACAAAATTATCTCAGAATCACCGACGCCTCGGTTACTGTTGGAGATACCGACAATCCCAGCATGAGCGGCGGCTTCGACGAGTTTACCTTCTACGATCCGGTAGACGGCGGGCGCAGTTTTGTCCTGCGGCGGGCCCAGCTCGAGACGGTGGACATCGAAATAATGGCCGATGTGGAGTACTCGGCCCAGCTGCTGCGGCTGGCCGGGACTATGACAATCCCGGGCGACACCATCGAAGCGGCGGTGGTTGGAAAATTCGGGCGGCAGGACGGCCAGTTTACCATGGGAGTGTTTGTGGCGGCCACCGGTCTGAATATGACCGTCGCTCCCGGGGTATTTCTGGACGGAATCGGCGGCGGGGTATTTGTGAATCCGGTGGAAGCCGACATCGAACTGGTGCGCTCCATTGCCGGCTTCAAGCGGCCGGAGCTCGACGGGGAGATAAGCGCAAATCGTTCGGAAGATGCCGAAAATCCGGGGGGCTTTGCCCTCATGCTGATGGGGGACTTTTATGTGGGAAACGATAACATGCTCTCCGGGCGGGCCCTGCTTACGATCACGGCCAACTATTTCACTCTGGATGCGGAAGCCTCCTACGCCGCCGATACCGTTGAGGGCGTCGGCTATCTGACAATCGGCTGGGATCCCGGCTACGCCGAGGGGAATATAGAACTCAAACTGGACTACTTTTCCATTTTCAAGGGTGAGGGAAATTTATCATTCTATGTGTATGACAGCGAAACCTGGGGCGTAGCCGGTGAGTACAACCTGTATATGTACGATCCGGACTACGGCGAAATCTCGACCGGTGAACTTTTTATCGGCCCGCCGGGCCTGATGGTGCGCATGGATGTGACTCAGGGAATGGACTTGAAGGTAGTCTCCGGCAAGATTGTCTTCGAGGGCATGTTCTGGTGCTGGCAGCAGCCGGCCTCTTCGAAATTCGGTCTGTATGCCTCGGTGACCGCCCAGGGAGAAATACTTAAAATCGCCTCCGGAAAAGCCAAACTGGAAGGGGCCCTGATTGCACAGCCTTCTCTGTTTATATACGCGGTGGGCTCGGTAAGGCTGAAAGTGCGGGGTGTCACGTTGTTCAAAGGAAGTATGTGGGTTACGGCCGATTTAGGCGGGTTTGACGGGGGCCGCAATACCAAGAGTCAGTACGATCAAATGATCGAGGATGCCCGCAATATGGCCGATGCAATGGCCTCGGCCAAGGACGAGCTGATGGAAGATCTGCAGGCCGCGCAGATGGAACTGATGCAGCTCTCCCCTGAACAGTTGGCGGCGGCCGGAATTGCCCTGGTCGAGGCGGACAGCAGTGTATTTGCCGCCTGGGAGCAGGTGTATCAGAACAAGGAAATTAAGCACTGGCCGGGAGCCTTGCCGCCGGCCCTCGACCTTATTCGCTCGAATCTGTTCGGACCGAACGCTGAGCAGATGGCGAGCGAGCGGTCGCAGCTGCAGGCTGCCCAGGCGGAGATCAGCGCACGTCTGGAACAGCTGAATCAGCTTCAGAGCAATGTGATTGACAATTTTGAGAACTACGAGGATCTCGTTTTAGAGGATTTGCCCTCGGTGGCTGATCTGGGGCAGGGTGGTTCGCCCTTCGGCGGTTTTACCACCGAAACAGTTACGGTAAACGGCCAGAGCAAAACCGTGAAGGTTGGCTTTGACCTCGATATATCCAAGGCGGAGCAGCAGGTGCAGTCTCTCGTCTCTATTCGAGAGGATTTTGCCGCCTATCAGGAGGCCTTTATCGAGCAGAGCGGAAGGATAGATGCCAAACTCAGGAGTATGGACCGCATTTTGTACAACGACCAGTACAATCTATCCGAACTGAATGAAGCCTATACCGAACAGTACCAGCGTATAAACAGTTATCTGCAGGATTACATTGAACATCAGATTGAGCAGAAGGAGTACGCGCAAGCGAAATTCGATGCCATCACTTCAGGAGTAGAGGCGCTCAAACCCAGCGCCCAGCCGTTTGAGCCGTATATCCAAGGGCTGAGTGAGCAGGTGATCGGGCAGTTCTCACAGACCGAGCTGGCGGCATGGATAGAGGACCGCGAGTTTATCCTGCAGCACCTCATCTCCTCCGGCGGAGAAGATCCCGCAAACGTAATTCAGGAACTCGATCAGGTAAGCCCCGAAGACCGCTTTGCAGAGCGGGGACTCACCTTGTGGTGGAAGATACCCGTTCTAGGTTTTACGGCGCTGCAGGAAAACTGCGACGAGCGGCTCGCGGCGCTGGACAGTGTGTTCGGCCAGAATATGCGGGCCTTTCGGCAGACATGGTCGCAGTCTTCAGTGCTGGTCGATCAAATTTACAGCCGGAAAGGCCAGCTGTACGCCCTGCTGAATGAGATGTACGATCAACTGGCGCGCTACGGCAACGGTGATATAGCCGTCCTTGGAGGCGGCAACGCCGCCGGCTTTGAGGGGCATTCCGCGTCCGGGCTCGGGTTCCGGACGGGAGCGGCCGCCGCAAGTATAAGCGCCCAGGCGGTTTCCGTATCAGCTGCTGCGGATAGTTCGGCCGACAGGTATGAGTCTGCCAGCCTGCAGACCATATCCGCCGGAACAACAGCCGGATTCGTCGGAGATACTGGTTCATCCTCGTCCGGAAGGCTTATGGGGAAATCCGGCACTGCCTTCAGCGGCGCTACCGCCGACACAGCCGTAAACAGCGGGGTCGACAGTTCCAATTGGCGCTGGGTCTCGGTTATCAGTTACTTCAGTGCCAAACGGGATGAAATTGAACCGTATATCGAAAATCCGGTCTTTCAGTCGTATACCGGAATGCTCAGCAGTTCAAATGAGTACAGTGCGGTCGTAACTGCAGACTTTCTGGCGGAGCATCCGGTGGAGGTAGTCGAATACAGCTGGAGCCTGCAGCCGCATACTGCACAGGAGGAAGAATTCGAGCAGGCACCCTTCGTTGTCCAACCCGGGGAAATCGAAACCAGTACAGATTTTCTGCTGGAACAGGGATCCGACATGCCCTCCGTTTCCAGAAGCAGCGGAGATTCCTCGCAAAGTTCGGGCGGCCTCTTGGGTGCACTGTTCGGCACTCCACTCTTAACGAATATGAGCATTCAGTTCTATGTCCCCTGGTTTTCACTGGGAAGTTTTTCGGATTTAGAGGATACACTTTTAGCTGCCAATTTTGATCCCCAGGTCTACGCCCTGACTATAAAGGCGCGCGGGGCCGGCGGGACCAGCAGTATTCGCCAGGGGCGGATCGATCTGGATTACTTTGATCCGCAAAGTGATACTTCAGCCTATGAATCTGCTTTAGACAGCAGTGATGCCACGCCTCCGAGCACGCCGGAGGTGGATCTGCAGTTTACCTACACCGCGCGGGCCGATCAAATCTACGCCTCCTGGCAGTCCGGAGATTCGGAATCGGGAATTCAGCGCTACGAATATGCGGTAGTGCCGTACTCAGAAGTGGCCGATACCAGTGTGCGGACATTACAGACGGGGCCGTCGCTTTTCGGAGCGCTCGGGAATATCGGCCCCGCAACGAATCCTCAGGACTCCGGGTCCTACTCAGAGCCGTTCCCCGACCTTGACTGGCGGGATGCCGGTTCCCTCACCGAGATGAATATCCGCGGTCTGAGCCTGGAACACGGACAGGAGTACGCCCTGCGGATACGGGCGACCAACGGTGTCGGAAGAATGAGTGTCGGTACTTCTGAACCCTTCATTGTCGATCTCACCCCGCCGGCAGAGGCCCCCATTGCAGCCTTCGAGCAGCGCACAATCGACCGACACCCTAACTCTTTCGAGCTGGAAATCGGGCCTTCGGAAGATCCGGAATCGGGCATTGCGGCCTGTCAATTCGCTCTCGGAAGCTCGCCGGGAGGACAGAATCTGTTTGAATGGACACCGGTGGCTTCCGACCCGCAGTTCAGCGAAAATAGAACGATAAAGGTGGCGGACCTGCCGGTGCAGCAGGACCTTTCGGTGTATCTCACGGTGCGCAGTGTCAACCGAGCCGGAATAGCAAGTGACAGCAGTCAGGCGGTGACGGTACAGTACAGCGACTCGACGCCGCCGCAGGCGGTGAGTATCGCCCTTCTGCCGCAGCGCTATTCCATAGATACCAGTTATATGCAGATAGGCTGGGCGGCCTCGCAAGACCCTGAATCCGGCATTGTAAGCTATGAGTACGGTATCGGCACCAGCCCGAACAGTCCCGACTTCAAGTGGTGGACAATGGTCAGTCGGGCCGAGGAGCCTTATATAATTGGAAGCAGCCCGGGACTCACGACCGAAGTCGAGCGAAGTTTTGGCGAAAAGGGCCAGAAGGGCGAGAAAGACGAAAGCAGCTTCGGCTCCGGACAGGAATTCCTTTACCGGCGGCTGGCCGAACAGGGTGAACTCGAATCTGCATACAAGCTCGAACCGGAGAACCTTCAGCTCGAACACGGGCAGGACTACTACGTGTTGGTCAGGGTAAGCAACGGTGTCGGACTGAGTAGCGTATCTACGGCCGGGCCGCTGACGATCGATACTACCCCGCCCGAGGAGCTTAGCTTGGCGGTTCTGTCGGTTGATCAGGACCAGGGTACCTTCGAGGCTGAATTGAACGCTGCCGACCCGGAATCCGGCATTAAAGCCTACCGCCGTGGCGGCGCGTGGATTGCAGTATCCGGCCAGGGAGGAACTCCGAGTTCTGTTTCTTTGCGCTTGACTCTGCCGATCCCCACCCAGCCGACTTTGACCAGTTATCAGCCGGCAGTCCAGGTACAGGTGATGAACGGAGCGGGTCTGACCGCAGCAGCACAGCTGGAGGCCATGGAATGAAAACACTACGGATAGCCTTGCTATTATTTTTACTGCTTCCCCTTCGCTTGTTCGGGCAGGAAGGGCCGCCGGTGCATGTGCTGACCAACGGGCAGGCGGTGCACATTATTCTGCACAACCAGCCGCCGGGCACCGCCGGGTTTGAGGCTTATCGGCGCGGACCGGATCAGGACAGCTTTCGACCGATGACTACCACCGCCGTTACCCCCCTCGAAGATCCGTATAAGGCTTACCAGTTATACCAGTCGGACGCTGATTGGCTCGGTCGCAAATTCGATACTACTGACCCAATCCGGCTCTGGAATAAGATCAAGGTAAACCGCAGCTATGCGCAGGCCTACAGCCTGATCAGCCCCGGCTTGCGGATGGCCCTGGGCCGGACACTTATAGACCAAAGCGTCACAGCGGGCAAGACTTACCGATATCGCATTAAAATAATCGACCGCCGCGGGAAAGAGATCGAAACAGTAAACCACCGGGTGACCGTGGAAGAACCGGATGCCGTCGAAGCGCCCCGTTCGGTTGAAGTGAAGCAGGAGGGCCGGGACTTTTTCATCGATTGGGAGTACCGTTCTTACCGCGGCCGCAGCAGCGATTTGACAGTCGGGTTCCATATCTATCGCAGTACCGGGGCAGATGGCGGGGCGGATGGCCGGGCGGTCCGCATCAATGCGGCCCCGGTATTGCGGGTGGAAGATTATCTAAGTTACTACGACCGGGAAGCCCGCGCGGGGGTGGAATACCGTTACGGCGTGCAGGCGGTGGATATGATCGGGCGGGCCAGTCAGGTTGTATATTCGAAGCCGGTGGTGCTCAAAGATACCTCTGCTCCGCTGGTGCCGATGGGTTTGACGGCGGTGGACCGATCCGAAGGAGTTCAGTTGGTCTGGAACTTATCCCCTGAAGAGGATGTGCGGGGGTACAATTTGTACCGCAGCGACAGCCTGGAAGGCAAGTTCGAGCGCCTCAACCGTCGGCCGATTCCCTTCGACCAACCCCAGTTCTACGACACTCAAATGGTTCGCGGCAAGGCCTGGTTCTACAAGGTCTCGGCGGTGGATGCGGCCGGCAATGAAAGCCCCCACTGCGGGGCGGTCACTATTATTCCGAATGACAGCGAACCTCCCGAGGCGGTCAAGGGACTGCAGGGTGAAGTAAACCCCGAGAAGCGTTCGGTGCAGCTGCGGTGGAACCCTTCTCAGGAAGCCGATTTGAAAGGCTATTTCGTATACCGCGTACATGCAGACCAGAATATGCTCCGTATTACTCCCCGTCCGCTGAAACCCACTATGGCGCCGGATTTCAGTGACCGCAGTTCGCATAAGGACGGCCTGTTGCCCGGGGCCGAATACCGCTATCTG
>JAIPFV010000007.1 GCA_021736475.1 Spirochaetia bacterium
GGCCTGGTGATCATCGGTATAGACTTTGAGAACTGTTTGATGACGGCCTGCAAACAGATGGAGTACCTCCTCGGCGAGCCTGGCCATCGACTTTTCTATTCCCTTTGGGTCGGGGCGGCAGACACGGTCGAGAAACTGCCGAAATCGTTTTTGAGCCGGGCTCATACGCCCCTTTCGGCGCAGGGTGGTAAAGTCCATTGCATAGAAGTATTGGGTTTCCTTGCCGATTAGAATATTGAGGTGGTGGGGAAAATACCTGCTGTGCAGGTAGCCCTCAAAGCCATCTGCTACCAGGTCCTCCTTGAGGTGCATGAACTGCCGGCTTAACGCATGAAAGCCAAGAGCCCAGTGAGCCATGCGAAAGAGCCGGTTCTCGGCTGAGCCGCGGGAGATTTCCAGATTACGGGACAAATCACGAATCCCGGCGGTGGACCTGAGCTGTCGAAAGATCTGCTCGTAGGAAATAACTCTTTTCGCGTAATAATTTAAACTGAAGGTCTGATCGCTGAAGGTCCGTTTGCAGGACAAGCATTGGTAGCGTTGAACCCTCCCAAAAGCCTCTGTACAATGGTGTCCATAGCACCTATACCAATATGACCGGTGCTTTCCTTCGAAGTGCTGGGAGCACTCCTTATAGGGACAAAATGGTGGTGTGATCATTCTCTTATTCCTCCTCTTTGGTGGTCTTACCTATATAGAGGGGTAAAAATGGGGCTGTGCTTCACTCAAATATGAAAATTTTCAATAAGCTTCGAGACAGTCTAAATTGACAACAATAGCAGAAAGTATTATCAGTACACTATGATAACTTTAGTTGCGCGCTTTATCGCTGCGCTGAATGCGAATAGCCGTCCCGGAGAGGTTGCCGCTGGTTTTGCTTGCGGTATTCTTTTAGCCCTTATTCCATTTGGAAATCTATTATGGTTTATGCTTTTTGCAGGCTTCTTTTTACTGAAGCTTAATGCAGGAACGCTACTGTTTACTGCTGTATTGTTCAAACTATTTATTGGCGTCTTAGATCCGCTCGTTGATTCGTTCGGTCTCAGCATCCTGACACAGCCATCTCTGACCCCCTACTTCACCACAGCTATGAATACTCCCGTTCTTCCACTTATGGAATTTAACAATTCTTTAGTAACTGGAGGATTGGCATTGGGACTGTTATTGTGGCTGCCACTTTTTCATGGGGGGCGAGTGGCGGTAAAATTCTATCGCAAAGGCATTCGTGATAAACTGGCTTCCAGCAAAATAGTAAAAACCTTTGAAAAAGTTCCCTGGATAAGAAAGCTAACAACGGCGATACGAAAAAGCACGGCTATCTATCAGGGGTGGAGTTTATGAACAGCAAAAAACGCATACCTAAGCCTTTTAGAAAGCCAATTTCGCCCAAAAAGTTTAACCATCGAATAGTCCGACGTATCCATGTACAGAGCGAACTCGATTTTCTCAATTCAAAGCTCACCCAGGATGGTCAGGGTAACTATGTAATTGATACCGAGAAACTGGGAAAAGACGATTTGAAACGGCTGACACGCCTAAGCAAAGCCATTAAAAAGAATAAGGGACTATTAGTTGGCTGGAAAGCGGCCATTTTACTTGTAATTTTAGCCGGAACGCTCGGATTTAACTATCTTCTTAAAAACAGGTTAATTAAAACAGGCGTAGAAAGCTATTTACAGGGAATATTTCGGGCTCAGGTGGAGCTTGAATCACCTGATTTATCATTACTGGCGGGGACACTTTCCTTCGAACACCTAAGTATTGCCGATGCTGACCAACCAATGCAGAATCTGATCGAAATTGGCCGGAGCACTTTATCAATCGATGTTGGTCGCCTGTTATCAAAGAAACTAATCATTAACGAAGCATCCTCGCGAGAAATACAGTTTGAAACTTCACGCAGCACCTCTGGTGAATTACCGGCATCGGAGCGTAGGGATACAGAAGAGGGGCAATCAAACACAGCCAAAGAAGAAAACCTCTCTGGAACAACCGACGGTGCCATAGCGCAAGCGGGAGCTCTCGGGTTAGAAATAGGCCGCGACAGCGCTGAAAATATTATCCGGTCATACCAAGACTCGCTTCAGAGTCCTGATTTGATTGAAGAGGTCAATGCCCGCTATCGGGAGAGCCGCCAGAAGTGGGAAGAACGAATTGAAACTGTCCAGAGACAGGTTGATTCTGTTGAAACCCGTACAGATCAGGTGCTTACAACCGATGTATCTTCTATTGACAGTATCGGAAAAGCCGAGGATTACCTTACAAAACTGAAAAATCTGAAGTCTATAGCAGAGTCAGCCGGCGAGACGGCTGAAGCAGCATACAGCGCCTATCAAGAAGATACCCGCTCCCTCAGAGAAAGCCGCAGTTCGATTGAGGAGGCACTTAAAAAGGACATAGACTTTCTGGAATCAGCAGTAGGAAGCTTTGCTACAGATACCTTGCAGGTGGTAGCCGCCACGGCGCGACCCATTTTACGTACAAAGTTCAAAACACTCATTGAATATAGCGAGCGGATAGGGCGAACATTTTCACAAATAAAATCAACCTCAAGCCAGAAGCAAAGTAAATTTGCCGATAGAGGTCGCAGAGGTACAACTGTACGGTTTCCAATGAAGAACTTCCCGGCTTTTCTGTTGAAAAACTTTGAACTCTCAAGCGGCACAACCGCCACCGGAGATGTACAGGCATTGAAGATTCACGACCTTACTGGAGACCAGGACACCTTAGGAAGGCCTACATCTGTTGAGCTTAGCTCAGATACAGTCGGGGGCGGCATGAATACTCAACTTATCATCGATGCCCGTGAGCAATCTGACTCACTGCTGACCGGAGATATAACTCTGAATAGGGTCCCTCTTTCTCTTTCAGAGGGATTAAGTACTTTGTCGATTAACTCATTTGCAGCTGACAGCCACAACCGAATAGAAATTAATGTACAGCCGGATCTCTCGGGACAGGGAAAAGCTTTTATCGAGCTAAGTAAACTTGAGTTTACTTTTAGCGAAGATGCACATGTAATCGGCGAGGCTCTACGGAATATTCTTAGCGGCATAGAAACAACTACGTTCGAAGCTGCTTTTAATTTTTCCGACGGGCAGCTCAACAGCTTGCAGGTTACATCAGAGCTCGATCAGGTATTGTCTCAAAGGATCGCAAATTACGCGCAGGAGCAGGCTCGAGTAGCAGCGGCAAAAATGGAAACGGCTATGTATGACTATCTTGAAGAGGAGCTTGCAATTAACTCCATGCTTAGTGAAGAACTTAGCCAGGAAGGCCGCCGGATTGTTGAGGGAATCAAAACGGCTGAAAATTTAGAACAGCTAATCGAAACAGAGCAGGAACAGATAAAGAACCGTCAGGCCAAAATTAAGCAACGTCTTAGAGATGAAGTCGACACGCAAGCCGATACATTAAAAGATGAGGCCGGAGAAGCAGTTAAAGAACTGGGGGAAAACCTAAATTTCCCCAGCTTCTAGGTGAGGGCCACTTGCACATTGAACTAAAAAGGATTGAACATGGACTGGCAACAACTCATCCGCGTTATTACTCCAACCATGGATTCGAGCCTATCGGGACTCCCGTTTTATGCAGCGTTACTGGCAGTCGGCCTGGGGATTGGGGTACTCACCGGTTTTTTTGGGGTAGGAGGTGGATTCTTAGTAGTTCCGATTCTAAATGTGCTATTGGGCATAAACTATGAGATTGCCGTCGGCAGCAGCTTAAGTTTTATTATCGGAACCAGCTTTGCCGGCTTAGTGAAGCAGCGCAAGTTGGGGAATGTGCATTTTCGAGTTGCCGGATACATTATTATAGGTAGTGTTTTAGGGGCGGTCTTGGGCGATTCTCTGCAGATGTTCCTTTTGTATGGACTGGCCGGTGGAAACACTGAAATGTTTACACTATTTATGCATTCCATCTTCATTGTAGTACTCATTGGCACTATTTTTGCCATGCGCACCCCTGGCGAGTCAGAAACCCCTCGGCTCCCCCTTTTAGCCAGAGTCGGCCCTGCCCCTAGATTTCAAATTGAAGAGTGGGGCTCACATGGGTTCAGTGTGCCCGGATCCTTCCTAGTCGGAGTCCTAATTGGCGTATTTACCGGCCTACTGGGAATCGGAGGAGGTGTGATGTTGGTACCGGTTTTATTAGGCCTGTATGGACTCTCCCATCAAAAAGCCGCCGGTACCAGTTTAGCCATTATCTTTGCAACTTCCGTGGCCGCTGTGATAAAAAAGAGTTTTTCAGATGTACCAAAGATTAGTCTGCCCTTAACCATAATTCTGCTTGTTGCCAGCCTATTAGGTGTACAGGTGGGAATATTTCTCGTTCGACGCATCTCAGGGGCCGGTTTTCGCCGCTATTTTATCTATGTGCTGTTAGCCACCATAGCTATGATTGCCTTCGATTTAGTTGGCACGCTTTTATAGCGGAGCAATCTATAAGTAGGCGTGCCGGCGTGATGATTTTTTGAAAAATAAGTATAAATATGTTCAATACTCTTTCGAAAGATGATTTTGGTTATTATACTTTTAATAGGATTAATGTACCAATTTGGACATAACGGGGAAGGTAATGTACATACAAACCTCTACACAAGAGAAACTAAACCTCGGAATCGGCAATTATCAGTGTAACTGGGGCATACATATTGCCGGACTTTACGAAACTGAAGCTGAGCGGGAGGAGATTGTTATGGGTTTTCTTCATCAAGGTGATATTGATGGCGATCTCCAACTCTACTCTCCGGTTGAGCACAGTATCGATGATTTTCAGCACAGCTATTCCGAAGTCTATCCGCAGTGCAGCGAACATCTATACAATGACCGGCATTTCCAAGTGAGCAGTCCAGCAAAGCTGTATTATCCAGACGGAACATTTTCTCCGTGGAAAATGGACGAGAACCTAGCCGCGTTCTACCGGGAAAGCCAAAAAGCAGGTCGCAGAAATGTACGTGCCACTGCAGACATGGTATGGGCGCTTGAGGCAATACCGGGAACTGAGCACCTAATGGCGTACGAGTCAAGACTTAATTATTTTATTCCCGGCAAACCGTGGATCAGCCTTTGCCTCTACAACATGACTAAATTCGATGGGGCAACTATCATGAATGTGCTTCGCACCCATCCCTTTACATTAAATAGCGGCGTACTTACGGAAAACCCCTACTATCAGGATCCCGATATCTGGCTTGCAGATAACGCGCCTCAGTTCTTAAATTACTAAACATATGCCCGACACACACATAGAACATGAGCTATTTTTACTAATGCTTCACTTATCACAACGTAGAAGTATTTTTGAAATTAAACGAACTTTTATCGAAGCACTACAATCTTTATGGCCGAAAGTACATTTTTGGGAAAGCCCAGAAAATAACAGTCCGATTAATGGCCAGCCTACTGAAGACGACTCGCAGAGAACCACAGCTACAATTGAAATTGCCACAACCCAGCACTTCTTCGGAAGCTTGAGCTACAGCTATGATAAGTCTGAGATCAGTTCAACTGACCATTCTCTTATACGAAACGCGGCACATATGACAGCAATTATTATGGCTAATCTGTATCAAAACCAGCAGAGGCAGCACGAACTTCAAGCCAAGGAACGGCAGCGTTACGAGAACTATTTTAAAAACGCCTTTGATAAAGTCCGTCTGTACGCCCTTACCTATAACCCCGAGGGAACAATTCTGTTTTGCAACCAATATTTTATAGAAAAAACCGGGTGGAGCCATGCAGAAATTATAGGAAGCAACTGGTTTGAATTAGGCGCATCAGAGGACCAAAAAGCTCACCTTGATATCGCTGCTTTCAAAACCGCAATTATAGACCACACATTGCCCTCACACTATGAAAATCTGATCTACACTAAGTCAGGCGAAAAGAGATATGTACTATGGAACAATGTTCTGCTGTATGATGATCAGCAGCAGGTAACTTCAATTACCACTATCGGTGCAGACCTGACCGATCAAAAAATGGCCGAAAAACAACTCAGAGAAGAGCTGAACGAGAAGACAACCCTTATAAAAGAGATACATCACCGGGTGAAGAACAATTTAAATGTGGTTACCAGCCTGCTGAATCTGCAGAAAAATGAGATCACCGATATAGAATCGGCTAAGACTGCTTTTGAGGAGAGTCAAAAACGGATAATTACCATGGCCCTTGTCCACGAAGACCTCTACCAGTCGGAAAATCTTTCTGAAATTGATATATGCTCGTACGTTCATAGTCTCGTCTCAAGACAGCGTGAACTATTTTCTGCACAAGACAATGCAAATTTCAAGCTTGATATTCAAAATCTTTCTTTAAATATAACCAAGGCAGTGCCCATCGGTTTAATTATTAACGAGTTGTTGTCAAATGCCTGCACCCACGCCTTTACCGAAAAGCAGGAAGCGATCATTTCCATTAGTCTCCGAAAGAAGGATGCGGGAATGTGTGCACTAAGGTTTCATGACAACGGATGCGGGCTGCCGGATAACTTCGATATCAGCAGCCAGAGTTCACTCGGCTTGAACCTGATCAATATCCTTACACAGCAGATTGACGGAGGCTTACGCTGTTTCAATGAAGAGGGTGCGACTTTTTATATAGAGTTCCCAAACGCGGAAGAGTCCCCAAACGCCGGTACTTAATTTACATGAGCCCTGCCGTCGATTTCTATATTTTGGGCTTTCTGGTGCAGCAGACTAATTGCCTGATACCACATGTACGCAGACGCCCGCAGATTAAGAAAATCTAAACGGTAGAGGGAGTTTTTGTGATAAAACTCCAGCTTTTCTTTATTTTGCACGTTCTCCCCAAAGATCTCTTCAATTGGAAAGAATTTAGTTCTGCCGACTGTGGTGTGAAACTCTATACGATCGGGGTAAAAATAGGCTCGCCCGGTATTCAGCCGCTTCAGCGGCTGTGACCGATAGCCTCGCCACAGAATAGCTGGCCCCTCTTCAAACAAGGGGCTGGCAGTGCTCATATCCCGGCTTAGATACTCGATAAAATACTTAATTTGCCAATCATTCCATTCGGAAATTGATGTAAAGACCAGCGGACCGTTGACAGACTGTAGTACACCATATTCATCATAACGAAAGCTGTAGCCGCATTCCCGGCAGCCGGCTGTATCACCTTGAGAATAGAACGATGCAATTGCTTTACAGTGCGGGCACACAAACAGCGCCCGTTCGATATACTCCGCCTGGTGTTTTCCAACAAAACATATACGCTGCGTTCGGTTCCACTCCAGTTCATTATGTTCAGTACGCTCTTCCAAGAGACGCCGGCAGGTATCCCCGTCAATTTCCCTCAACTCTTCAGAAGTAAAAACTGTCTTGTACTCAAGGAATACTTTTCCGCGACGGAGGCCCCGTGCCCATCGAGGCTTAGATAGGTACCCGCCCCTAATTACGACACCGATCACCGGCAATTTTAATTTATGAATCAGTCTTGAAACCGTGGGCACATGGCGCAGGGAACGTCCATCCCAGGTACTGTTCCCTTCTGGGAAAACACCTATCACACCACCACGCTTCACAATCCGAATTATCTGTGCCACCGTTGTGGTATCGGTTATGAACTTGCTTGTAGGTATTGACCCTAATAATTTCATGAGAATTTGAAAAAGCCTAGTGCGAAACACGCTATCGGAGGCGATAAACTGAATATCTTGCTGTAGAAAAGAGCCCAGAAAAAAAGGGTCCCAATAGTTCACATGATTGCCCACAACGATGTAAGGGGGTTTGATATCCTTCAGCCCAACTTTATCTTCAATTTCCAGGTTGTACCGGTGCTTTAGAATGATGTGAATGATAGGACGGATAAACTTCACAAACAAAGGGTTTGGTGTAATAGTCCGTTTTGCAGTCCGCTTTTTACGTGTAGTTTTATGGGTGGTAGATCTTCGCATTAGCCTGCCTTTACGTTCTTGCGGTTGTCTGCATCCTTATGATGGGGATACCAGATGTGATTGGCTTTATGAACAGCCCGTCTTTTTGAAATTAGTAGGAAAGCGACCACAACAAACAACAGATAAGCAGCGCTCACAGCAACTGCAAGCCAAAACAGCAGAGGATTATTATTTGTTACGCTATACGCCGGCAGATTGATACTGAGTATAAACGGTATTGCCAGAAGAAAAGTAATTCCTGTAGAAAACATATAATCCGAAGCGGCGGGAGTCTCAAAGTTCGGATCTACAACCCTCAGAAGTGCCAGCCCTGTTGGCAGGGTTCCAGTTGATACCCCGTACACCAACAGCATTCGATAAAACTGATGATCCGTATAAATGCGAGAACAAAACCACGGAACAATTAATAAGGCTAAAGAACCTGCTATAGCACTGAGTATGAGTATTTGAATAAGGTACTGTCCAACTATTACCAGGGATATTCCTCCGACTGCGGCTGCGACCATAACATCGACCGATAATCCTGAAAACCTGCTAAGCGTGTGATTGTCAAAGGTATAATCTACATCGAGTTTGCTTGCCACAAGGCGAACCAGCATAGCCACCACGGCGGAGAAGACAAAATTGATGCCCCACAAGTTTACTGCTAATTCGTAGCCTAAAGGACCGATCAATCCGAGCAGAGCAGTGAGCCCTTTTAGTAGTAAATAGCTGAGAAGATAGGTGAAGAATATCAGACCCAAATGAAAGGTCATCGAGTCAATTGCTTCGGTTTCGGTGCTGAGCCGGCTTCCTACAGGCTTCTCTTCATGCTTCTGATATAAACCTGTGCGTACCCCCCGGCTGCGAAGAATTTCAATCTGATCACGCTTCACCCAACCGCGACGAATGCCGTAGTTTATCAGAAATACGCCCCCAAAACAGGCCCATAAAAATCCTACAGCCGCAAAGGTAAGGCCAACCGTTCCGGCACCGGCAAAGCCCATGGGCTCCCAGCCGTTCCCAATTGCGAAGGCCTGCCCCGGTCCCAAAACAAAACCGAGGGGCAACAGAAAGCCAAAGGAGGGAAAAAGGTTAGGAAAGAGGGTTGACATAAACAAAAAGGTTATCAGCAGACCCAGCAGCGCCTGCAGTGCATATTGGGAAAGTACCGCCACCGAGGTAGCGAAAATTGCAGAATTGCCCTGGGCTTCTTTTGGAGGTGGTTTTCGCAGAGTCATGGCAATAAAGGAAACATTCAAAAGATGGTAGACCATCTCTCCAAAGCGAACCGTTGTCAACTCTAGTGCGGGAAACACAAAGTTGTACATAATAAGCAGAATAAAACCTGCTGTCAGGGCGTTGGGAATTAAATACTTTTGAAAGAAAGACACCCTAGACCGAATGAAGGTCGATAGCAACAATGCAATGGAGATAATACCAAAATCAAGAATCAAGCCCCAAGAAAAGTCCATACGCACCTCCACTCGGATGTACTTTAATACATCTTATTCGATAATGCAACCTGGACCTATCCTTCGACCTCCTTTCGCTGAACAGCCTTTCTCTTCTACCAACACCTCCATTCACCGAGAAGGCACATAAGGTACTTACTTTCCTGACACTCCTTAAAACCGGTCAAAATCATCATCATCTAAAGCTATTTTTTCTTCAGGATTAACCGGTTTTATTCCTGTCTCTTGACTCTGCTGCCAACCGCCGCCGGTGTTCTGCTGCTGCGCGGTTGTTGGCCGATGTGCCAGTTGCTGGGCTCGAGGGGCCCGTGCGGATGAGGTAGCGGCAATCCGGGGGGCTCCGCCGGTTTTGGTATAATCACTGTCGAGAGTAAACTGGGCAATCATGCTCCGCAGCTGCTGCGCCTGACCGGCCAGTTCTTCAGAGGCCGAAGCACTCTCTTCAGAACTTGCAGTGCTGGCCTGGGTAGCCTGATCAATTTGGTCTAAGCCTTCGGTAATCTGTTCTATCGCCTGGGCCTGTTCACGGCTTGCCTGGGCAATTTCTTCTAGAAAGTTTGCCACTTTGCCTGTGCCGTCAACTATCGAACCAAGCTGTGTGGCGGTTTCTTCGGCAGCATTGGTTCCGGATTTGATATTATTGACAGTTTCCTGGACCATTTCAGTGGTTTCACGCACCGAATCGGCACTTTTCACAGCTAAATTCCGAACCTCATCAGCTACCACCGCAAAACCTTTACCGTATTTACCTGCCCTGGCCGCCTCAACATTGGCGTTTAAGGCTAACAGGTTAATTTGAAAGGCGATATCATCAATGACTTTGACAACCTTATTGATTTTATCCGAGGATGCGTTGATTCTTTCCATAATCTCAGAGAGCTGCTGCATTTTCTCGTTCCCACTCTGGGCATCCTGGGTGGCCTGTTTGGCAATAGAGTGGGCTTCAGTCGCATTCTCGGCATTTTGCTTGGACTGGCTGTTGATCTCGTTGGTAGAGCTGGTTATCTCCTCTAAGCTGCTGGCCTGCTCGGTAGCACCTTGACTTAAGTTCTGACTGGCCTGAGACACCTGCTCGGCACCACTGTTTACCTGGTCAACTGCATTGTTCACCTGGCTTAGTAGTTCGTTAAGCGCCCCTTTCATGGTAAGCAGAGATTCTCCCAAACCGTCCTTTTCACTTGTTTTTTGTATATCCACTGAGAAATCACCTTCGGCGAACTTCTGAATTACCCCGGCTTTGTACTGCAGAGACGATTGCATACCCCTCATTGCATCCGCCAGTTGTCCAATTTCATCCTTCTGGTGTACCTCAAGTTCTGCTCCAAGATCGCCCAGCGAAATTTCCTGAGAAAAGGAGACTCCCTTGAGCACCGGCTTTAAGATACCCCGGGCAATAACAAAGGCCAGAATAATTCCGAGGATCACCGAAATGATGCTGGTAATTAGTACTCCCTGACGGGTAGTCTCTGCCGCCGAAAGCATTACTTGGTCGGTCATAATGTTTTGACTTGCAGTCATAACCATCCGGCCTAACAGGTTCTGCACCTCATTCAAAGCGCCAACGGTCTCTTGCGCATAGATTTTATTCGCCTGCTCCAGGCCATTTAATTTTTCATCGTGCCAGCCGATTACACTATCAATCTCGTCCAGGGTTTCGTATGCCAGGGGCTTGGTATTTTCCATGTAGTAGGAGCGCATTGCATCTTTTTGTCCCTGGGCAAGGTTTTCTGAAATAACTGCTGCCGACTCATGCAGCCGTTGGTGGGGGGCGTAAATACCGGCAATCGCACTATCAAAGCCCGGCTCATTACGGCGCTTTTGAGCAACCTCATCCGAATAAAGATACTGGCCAAGATTACACTGGGTATGGTCAAGTTCAACATTCACAAACTGATCCATGTTCGGATCTACAAACACATCCTTCACCCGGTGGGCCCAAGAGAGGTGATCTACCTTCATCTCCCGCAGAAAAGACCCTAGCTCCTGATCTACCTGTTCATAATGATTTCCTACAGACACTGCCGATTGGTGCAGACGGTTATGAGGGTCTTCAATTGCCTCCAGGATAGGCCGCAGTTCCGGAACCATTTGTTCGGCTTGCACCCGCTCATCGCTATAATACCACTGTCCAAAAGCACACTGCCGCGGATCGGTTTCAACCTGCAGCTCATGAACCTCATCGTTGTTTAGAAGGCTGTTCAGATCGATTGTCCAATTCAAATGGTCAACTTCCCGTTGTACAATAGTGCCGCGCAGTTTATTGCCGTCAATGACCTCCGAGGCGTTGTCCACAATCTCGTTAATGCCCACGATTGACCATCCACCAACCACGACTACTAGAATTATCACTACGCCAAAACCAACCACGAATTTGGTTCCCAGTTTCATATTTTTCCACGACATGTATTCACCCCTCCATTACAGGCTTTCAAAAACTCCAATTAGTTTTTCATATTCATTTGATTTATCAAAAAAGTAGTCGGCCCCTAGCGATAGACTCTTGCGCCGATTGCTGTCTGTGGGAAAATTGGTTAACACGATAGTCAGCTTAGGGGTAGTTTTTTTTGTCCGCAGCACGTCGAAACCCGAACCGTCGGGCATCTGGATATCGAGCAGAAGTATATCCGGCCGCACTTTTGCAAGCTGCTGCAGCGTGTCCGCAACACTTTCAGATTCATACACTTCTGAAATGCCCTTCACATCACACAGCAACTTGCGCAAGCTCTTTCGTAATAATTCAGAATCATCGGCTATTAAAAGCTTCATGTGTCACAGAGTAATCTAGAGGTAAGCAGTTAGATATCACAATAATTGTGATTTAGGCCTCACAATTATTGTGAGATGATTGCTTATTCTATTAGACCGTATTCGAGGGCATAGTGAACCAATTCTGTATTAGAGTACAGGTGCATTTTTTCCATCAATTTCCGTCTGTGGGTGTATACGGTATTTATACTCATATTCAAATGTTCAGCAATTTGGCCCACAGTTTTGCCCTCTCCAATCAACAGCAATACCTGAAATTCGCGGTCAGTTAAGAGCCTATGCGGTGGTCGGTTGCCGGCTTTATCAAAGGCCATCTGCCTTGCATAGGTGGAGCTAATATACCGCTCACCCCGACCGACACTGTGCAGAGCTTCAATCAATTCCTCTGATGCTTTTCCCTTGCTGATATATCCGGCTGCACCGCCCTGCAGCGCCCGCTGGGCATACCGCTCTTCAGGGTGCATGCTTAAAATCAGCACACGGCAATGGGGATAAGATACTTTTATATCCTTCACTACATCAAGCCCGCTCCGGTCCGGCAGAGAGAGGTCCAGCAGAACTACATCGCAGGCTACCGACTCCAATACCTTAAACAACTCCTCCGCCGTACCTGCCTCTCCTGCCCAGCTAATAGCCGGCTCATCTTCAATAAGCCGTCGGAATCCGTCTCTGATCAGATCATGATCATCCGCTATAACAACCCGTATCATATTAGGCATCCTCTTTCAACGGAACAGTAAGGCATACACGTGTTCCCTCTCCTATTGCACTTTCTATCTTCAAACTGCCATCCAGCTGTGCTGCCCGCTCTTTCATACTCATTAAACCAAAAGAACCATTTGTCATAGCATCTGCAACATCAAACCCCAAACCGTCATCCAGAAGCTCAATGTGCAGAGAGTATGGTTTTCGGAAGACATTCACGCTAATAGAGTCTGCAGCTCCATGGCGGATACTATTATTCAACGCTTCCTGCACTATTCTAAATACAGCCAAGCCACGACTGCGCTCCATTGTAAAATCCTCACAGTTACACTGAAAATTAACAGTTACCTCCGAGTATTTCCTTAACTCCATTACCTGCCACTCAAGGGCTTCAATAATACCGGCAGTATCGAGCACCGGAGGATGAAGTCGACGGGAAATCTCCCGCACCTTGTCTACCGTTTCATCCAAAATACCCTGCATATAAACTACGGTATCGCGGGTTCTAAGGATGTCGGGGCTGCTTTTTTTGGGTGAAAGAGCTCGCTGTATGATAGACAAATTCATTTTCAGTGCTGTCATTGCCTGGCCTAAATCATCATGGATTTCCCGAGAAATATATTCGTTTTGTTCTTCCCGTATTTCCTGTAAGTGAGCCGACAACTGCCGGTAGCGCTGCTCGCCGCTCCGCAGCTCTTGTCGATAATATGCATTATAAAGAAGCAGTGACAAATAGTCGCTCACCTCCTGCAAACTGAGTTGTTCATGCTCACTCCAAGCATGGGCTTGGTCTGCACTAAAACAGAGCAGCAGCTTCTCCTCCTCGGCAATTGACTCTATGGGTTCGAGCAGCAGAGATTCGGTAGAAAAGGCCGAACAAGTGTGCTGTATAGCTCTAAATCGCGGATCATCCCTCACAGATTGAACTGCAACCGCGCAATTGGCTCTCAGTTCGGATTCTACTTGCGGGATGAGGCTTAAATCCAATTCAAATCCTTGAAGCGGGGGCATGCCGGGAGGGCTTTTAGAGTATATTGGATATAATACCCGTGATGAGCTCAATTTTAGACAGGAGACTCTATAGCCTGTAAAATGGCTGCTCAGCAGATTTACCGTATATTCTGCAATTTCTCGGATGTCAAACGACTCCAACCCGGTTTTTCCTATTGCATTCAGCCATTCCGCCCTGGCATGGCTTTCATTGATCTTTTGCTGATCATAGTGCTGCTTTGTCACATCCCGAATATGCTCGACCACACCGGTAATCTCCCCGGTAGACTCCTCTGAAAGGGGGTAACAGGATACTTCTATCCATTCCGGCAGTACCCCTTTCATCTGTGAGAAAAGAGCCGTCTGCATTTGGCCCGTATTTAGAGTGCTGATGAAGGGACAACTTTCACACACCCGGTCTCGCTTGTTGAAGAAGTCGTAACATTTTTTTCCAATCTTCGGCTCCTGCTGGGTACTCCAACTGTGCAAAACCTCATTCATCCGAACTATTTCAAAATCCCGGTTTATTACACACAATCCATCTCGGATACTGTCGAATACATTCTCAAGAAAATGTTCCCGCTCCTTTAGACGTTTTTCACTTTGAAACAAGCGCAAAGCCATTTCAATATTAAGCAGCAGAATTTGCTCATTTCCAGGAACCTTCTGCACATACCCATATTTGGTCATAGATCGTGCCTTTTCCAAAGTGTCTTTGTCGGTATACGCAGAATGGAGTACCACCGGAATTTCGTAGTGTTGATAAATTCTGCGAGTAGCCTCCGGCCCATCAATTCTATCTGCACCCAGGTTGATATCCATTAAAATAAGTCCCGGCCGCGCTCCTTCCGCCAGGCGCCGTAGACACTCTTCTCCCGAAGGAACCATCGTCGGCAAGTAACCTTTCTCTTCCAACAGCTGATGCAGATACATATTAAGAATCATTTCATCATCGACAATAAATATAGCTATACTCACCTATAGTACTCCCTCTGAATTGAATGGTATTGTTTTCTGTGAAGATGTCAAACCCGAAGGGTGGGACTTAGCAGCTCAGTTCACAAGAAAATACTTTGACTGAAGGCGAGAACAAGTTGTATGTTGTAGGTGGGAGAACGATATGGCTGGTCACGAAATTGAATCTTATTCCTTTGGAAAAATGAAGGTTGACGGCCGGGAATACACGCAGGACCTCATCTTATACCCTGAATCGATCGAAACTCCATGGTATCGAAGGGAAGGTCATAATCTAACGATTGACGACATTCCGCGAATAATTGAGGAAAAACCGGAGGTACTGGTGGTAGGCACCGGTGCATCCGAAATGCTGCATATACCGGAGGCCACTACTCAAAAGCTTTTAGAACTCGGCATAGAGATTGTAGCCGCACCTACCGATCGGGCGTTTAAATACTACAATCGATTGAAATCAAAAAAACACACAATTGGAGCTTTTCATCTTACCTGCTGATGTTCCTGCCCCGCCATTTCATTGAACTGCTGTTCGACAGCCTTCACAATCAACTTTCGCATAGTACGTTCAGAGCCGGGTTGGATATGCGTACGCAAATTAGATAAAGACACAGGTTCTCCTACTTGCAGGCTCACCTGACACGGGCGGGGTTGTCTGCGTTGTCCAATTGTACCTCCCTCCAAACGATTTACCGCATCCAGTAAGTTAAGCAAAAATTCAATATGACGGTTCGTATCCTGACTCTCTAGGGCATACTCGGGATGCAGATAGGCCAGGAGATCAGCCACTTCTAAATGGCGGGCATACAATTCGGCTTCAGCGGCGAGATACTCATTCAAAGATTTATCCAACGGCGACTCCTGTGAGTAAACCGCATTCCCCTGCACGAAAATCCGGTTCCACCCCGCCAGCCGCACAATGTATATCCGTGGGGTGAGGCCCTTCGGGGGGTGCTGAATGCCGTAGTGCCGTTCCTGCATACGCAGCAGTGCGTCTACTAAGCCATCTACCCTGCGCCGGCTGCACTCCCATGCTCCCTCTGTTCGTATCGAAATCCCAAAATTCTGTGAATAATACTGCTCAATTTTCGAGAATATATCTGCACCCACACGGATGAGGATCGGCTGAACTTCCTTCGGCAGGGTGTCGCCGGACAGGATTTCCATACCCGTCTCAGCCTGCAGCTCTTGGATCAATGCGAGTAGGACTTTTCTCTTTTCCTGCTCATTCTTCCCGTACTGATAGAATTGGGAGATCGGCACTATCCGGACATCCTGATCAAGGCCCTGTTTATGAAGGTCTTGTTGGGCCCACAGGGATAGCTGGGCAAATCCCGGCTCAAGTTCATGCACAATTTGGTTGTGGTAGGTCACCTGCCCCTCCGGAGCAAGGGCAATGGGGTATTTTCCCTGCAGCATATAAGTGCGCATCACATCAAGCCCATTGCGATCCAGCTTACGATGGTGAACCGGGATACCTCCCAGCCGGGAGAATATCCACTCCAGCCACTTTCCGCCCCACACCGGAACCCCTCTTCCATATAGAAAGTGGGCGTGAGGACGATTTGTGAGTCGAACTTTTTGGGCACGGGCGTAGTTGGGAAGCAAATTGTTAAGCGTATAAAAGAGTACCTGCGCATCATGCACATGCACATGGCGAAACACAATTATGAGCTTACTCGAGCCCCCGGCAAACTGCTGATATTCCTGCAGTAAGGTGTCTATGTGCTCGGGCCGGTGAATGCGCAGCCCCAACACAGACCGCACGTACAGTGGCCCGAGGGTTCGGGCAAGATGCAGCACCAGAGGGTTAAGTCGGGGTGGTACAAACTTGAGCTTATCTCTTACTCCTTCAAGCTTCACCTTCGCCCCTCCCTAGTGTAGAAAAAAGCATGGCTTTATAAAAAAACATAGCCTGCTCAACAGGCGCATTATATTTTTTGCTTCTTGCTCTAAAGAGACCTGTAATAAGATGACAGGGGTTATGTGCTGTGGCCTCGGGATTCATGAGACTCACTATACATGAATTAAGAGCTTTTGTGAAAGAACCCTGCCGAAACTGTGGAACTTTGCTTTGTCAAAAGCTTCGACAGAGCAGGCGTTAAGGGATACCACCACTGTCTACTTTACCAGTTCCATTTTACAGAAGTTCCTTTTTCTACTGCTTTGATTTATACTACGAATATATGTACGAGGATTATCAACGAAACCAAGCCGAAGCTGCATTTGAGAAGGCTCATACACGCGGCCGGCGGCAAATTTTTTCTCTTAGCCCGAGAAAACGCCGGCATAACCGAATCCTCACCCTATCCGCTGTATTAGAGCACGCATCCTATCAAAGTGAATCCTACTTAGGGGTGCGGGAGATACCTGTACGTTGGATAATCGGGACAGAGAACCGCAGCAGTGATTATTCCAAAGATTTCTACCCACTGCACAAAAGAATGAAGCGTAACTGGTGCACTATATACCGCATGATGAGCGAAGGCAAAATTTTCGACCCCATAAGAGGGATAAAGTATGGGGGCTATTATTTTGTACGGGACGGAAACCACCGCGTTTCTGCGGCAAAGCTTCAGCACAGAGAATATATTGCAGCTGAGGTAGTACACTACAGCCTCCCCTTTTCCCTGCCCCGTAATCTGCACTGGGGTAACCTCAAGCTGCTGGAGGAAAAAAACCGCTTTCACCAGCACACACACGTCTTTGAAGTACTTCCGGAAAACGAGTTTTATGTTCGCTGCCCCCACACCTGGCGGTGGTTGACTACCGAAATTTGCGAATATAATCGGGCCTGGTTTATTCGTAAATTTAACCGCCCGCCCGAAAGCATGGAGGAGCAGCTGCAGAGTTGGTACAAAAACCTTTACCAAAATGCTGTTGCATATATTCGAAAAAACTCACTCACCTATCTGTTTCCGGGTAAGTTAGAGACCGATATTTTTATCGAGATGATAAAACTGTGGAACAGCTTCGATAACCCCGATTCCCTCTGGTTAGGTGAATTGTACGAATTATTTATAAAAAGACACCAACGGTTCCGACTAATACGGGCACCCTTTCAGCGAATCCATAAGGAGGTGAAATCCCTTTTTCTGGGGGCTGAGGATGAATACCGGCGCTTCGCCGAGATTTCTCAAATTGAAGAACTGGTGCCCGAGTTTACTCCAATCAGAGCTTCAAAGAAATTCTATTCGTTTCTGCATTCACAGCTCATTCACTCTTATGCTCCCCATCTAAAGGCTTTTTACGGTCGTGCCCCCTATATCCAGGAGCTTACAGTGGACTGGTACAATAATATCTACTCGCCGGTCCTAAAGACCTACATGAAGGCGGCGGAGCAGTCCGCGACCAATCTGGACTTTCCCCACGCCTACATGCGGTTCTGCAAGCGCTACTATAAACAGGTTATTTCCGGAGAAATTACCATGGATGGGGCGCTGCGTGCGTTTTTCAACTAAACTGCAGACTCACACGCCGGCGCCTCTCCCCACTTCAACTAATCTTTAACGACGAAAATAGCCGAAGGCTATTTTCTTACCAGCTTAGCTTGTATGTTCAAGCTCTGCTTGAATAGATTCAATTTCTTCCTGTACAACCAGCTTTTCAATATCAAGCAGGATGATAACCTCTTTCTCTACCTTTCCCAAGCCGGATACATACTTCCTTTTAGCCGCATCACCCTGAAATTTTGGCGGCGGGTCGACATTTTTCTCAGGGATGTCCTGCACCTCGGTTGCCGTATCGATAATAAAGCCAATAGAGTTGTCTTTTATTTTTACCACCGTTATTACCGTTCTATCATCGTATTCACGCTGATCCATTCCAAACCGCAGCCGCAAGTCGATTACCGGAATTACCTGTCCACGTAAATTGATAACCCCCTTCACGTACTTGGGCATATCCGGTACTTCGGTAATTTTCTGCAGCTCAATGATATCGGTTACGTGCTGAATATCAATTCCGTAGACTTCACCTCCGATTTTACACATCAGATACTTGTTTTCCTGCGCCTCTTCATCAGCTTCATTAAACAGCATGTCTACCTGCTCTTCTTTATCACTCATACATGCTCCCCCTCTTAGAAACGGTCAAAATCGTCATCATCTAACTTAATCTGCTCGGCCGGGTCTAACGGGGTGATACCGGTCTCGTCGGTTTTGGCCGAGGGTCTTCCCCATCCTTGAGATTGAGAGCCCTGAGATTGAGTTCTCCGAGATTGAGTTCTTTGAGCCTGAGCGGGTGAGGCTTGTTGCGGCTGCCGGTTTTGGCGAGCCATGGTGTTATTTGACGAGCTGTTCTGAGTTAACAGACGGCGCCCTCCGTTGTAACGGTCATCGAGGATAAATTGGGCCACCATGCTCCGAAGCTGTTGGGCCTGTCCGGCCAGTTCTTCTGAAGCTGAGGCACTCTCCTCTGCGCTGGCGGTGCTGGCCTGAGTAGCCTGGTCAATCTGGTCCAGTCCCTCGGTGATTTGTTCAATGGCCTGGGCCTGTTCGGTACTTGCCTGGGCTATCTCCTCCAGGAAGTTGGTAACCTTCCCGTTGCCTTCAACAATCGATGCCAGTTGTGCAGCCGTGGCCTCAGCAGCCTCGCTTCCCTGCTTAATATTGTTCACCGTTTCCTGAACCATGTCGGTAGTCTCTTTCACCGAATCTGCACTCTTTACGGCCAGATTTCGTACTTCATCCGCCACGACTGCAAAACCTTTTCCGTATTTTCCGGCCCTCGCGGCCTCGACGTTTGCATTAAGCGCCAACAGGTTAATCTGAAAGGCAATATCGTCAATGACCTTTACTACCTTATTGATCTCATCCGAGGAGGCGTTAATACGTACCATAATTTTTGACAGCTCTTCCATTTTATCATTTCCGCTATCCGCATCCTGGGTTGCTTTTCTGGCGATTGAATGGGCTTCTTTTGCATTCTCAGCGTTCTGTTTAGACTGACTGTTTATTTCGTTGGTAGAACTGGTAATCTCCTCTAAACTGCTCGCCTGCTCGGTTGCTCCCTGGCTGAGGTTCTGACTCGCCTGAGACACCTGCTCTGCACCGCTGTTTACCTGCTCAACTGAGCTGTTCACCTGTCCCAGCAGCTCGTTCAGCGACTCTTTCATCTTGACCAGGGACAGGCCCAACTGATCTTTATCGGAGGCCAAATCGATATCTACGGACAAGTCTTTATTGGCTACCTTCTCTACAATCTCGGCCTTGTACTTAAGTACATCTACCATCTGTTTCACCGATAGATACACACCAACGACGTTGCTACTGATGTCGATATCAAGATCGCCCAAAGCTATTCGGCCGGCGATCCTTTCGATAACCGAGGGGTCCGCACCCAGCTGCTTTAAGATGCTGCTGGTAATATATATCGTCATAAAGATACCGATTATCAAAGCGGCAATCGACACTGAAATTGCAATCAGGATGGCTGTCTGGTTTGCTTTCTGCAGCCGTGGACCGAGTATGTCCTGATCAGCTTGAATAGAGGCGATCACCTGCTGCCCATCCGCGGCAATGCTCGGGCCAATCACATCCAGGTAATCATTCACATATTCATTGCGCTGATATATGATTGAGGTTACCTCAGAGAAATGGGTTGCATAGGTTTCTACCCCACTCTGTACTTCCTCCAGCAAGGATCTGCGTTCAGGATTTACTAAATTACTATCTAATAGAGCCACATTCTTCTCAAAACGCTGCAGCTCGCTAAGTACCCTGTTTTCATCCTCTCTAGTATTTGAATCAAGAAACTTAAAGGCATACAGACGGGCTAACATCAAATTCCTCAGAGCTAAGCTGCTGTAATAGGCGGCGGTCATATCCCCATCTGCTTCCGCCGAGGTTAGAATGGCGGTTAAATCATTCTCAATCTCCGGTCCGACAACATCCATCCCGTTGATCACCCGCTGGTCTCTGTCCTGCTGTGCCTCCACCACTCGTTCGAAGTACTTACTGTAAGTCTCTAGATCTACGGCCATCTTGTCGACTATAGCCGCTCTTTTTGGATCTTGAATCTGCTCCTGGGCGGTATTCAGCAGCGAGTCGACCTCGGAGTAATGCTCTTCAAATTTCTCCTGTTCTGCTAAATCGCCTCTTATCAGAAAGTCCTTCACATTCATTCGGAGCATCAGCATGCTCTCCTGGACGTCGTTCATTAAATTAGAATCGGTTGCCCAATCCCGATATTGAATAAAATCTGTGGAGCCGCGGTTTAGAAAAAGTACCGCTACAACACTTACAGAAAGCAACAATGCCAAGACTAGCATGAAGCCTCCGGTAATTTTTGTCCGCATTTTCATTTGTGCCACTTTCATTCCCCTTACTAGTGCATAAACTCTATATGTGTAAGCTGCTACACAGCTCTATTACCTTCATAAACTCTTCCGACTTATCAAAAAAATGATCCGCCCCGGCGCTGAGACACCTGTCTCTGTAGTAGTTTGTGGAGTGGTTCGTAAGCACCATCACAAGGATATTGTTCGGGGCTTCAGAAATATGGGAAAGCACATCCAAACCGGAACCGCCGGGCATCTGTATATCGAGAATCAACACCTGTGGCGATGTTGAGTCAATCTTGTGGATGGTAGAAGTCACATCAAAAGACTCTGATATAGTAGCATCTACAATTCTCTGCCGGAGCAGTTTTTTGAGGTTTTCTCGTATGAGTTTCGAATCATCGGCAATTAAAATATTCACAAAATTATAATATAGAAGGCAGGTAAAGAAGTATGTAGTAAAAATTATGATCTTTCTGTAGCAAATTCTGCTACAGGGAAGCGAACAGATTACTCTTCTATTAAATTATGGCGTAGTACATATTGGAACAGCTCGGCGGTGCCGCTTAGATGCAGTTTCTTCTCTATCCGGTCTTTATAGGTATAAACGGTGCTGTTGCTTATGTGAAATGTCCGGGCAACCTCTTTTACAGTACGGCCGGAGCCCAAATTAATAAGAATCTGGTATTCCCGGTCCGAGAGCCTTTCATGGGGAAGCTTCGCATGGGGAGTGCTAATCTCCGAGGCCATCACTTCCGCTAATGCCGGTGGTATGTAGTGCTCTCCCCGGGCAACTTTTTTAATAGCCCTTTCCAGTTCATCAGGACCACTACCCTTACTTATGTAACCCATCGCTCCACTTTCAAAAGCCCGCTTTGCATACCGTTCCTCAGGATGCATACTAATTACAAGGGTTTTTATATCCGGGCGCAGGCTTTTCAAATCTTTAAGCACATCTAAGCCGCTCCTATCGGGCAGCCCTATGTCAAGCAGCAGAATATCAAAGGCAAGTTGTCGGCATAGCTGAAGAAGCTCCTCACCTGTCTCTGCCTCTCCCACCATCTGCATCTCATTTGTTCGTTCAATATACTGGCTGAAGCCGCGTCGTATAAGATGGTGGTCATCGGCAATAACAATCCGAATCATAGTTCATTATCCTCTTTCAGCTGCATATACATATACACTTTTGTACCTATATCTGCTTTACTTTTTATAATCACATCGCCCCCAAACTGATTCGCCCGCTCTTTCATACCTAAAATTCCGAGAGAATTGTTCAGCTCCAAAGCCTCTGAATTAAAGCCCTTTCCATTATCCTGAATGTAAATTTCTAACAGCGAGTCTCCTACCAGCGGTTCAATCGTTACCTCTGAAGCGTCTGCGTATCTAACGATATTAGTAAGTGCCTCCTGCACGATACGGTATACCGCCAGGGACTTCTCCTGGCTTAGTTCGAGCTGTTCATTTTCATTCATTAGAGTAATGGGAATGCGCATCCGCCTTTGGTAGTCTTGAATCAACCACTTTAAAGCATCCATCAGACCGGCGGTATCTAAGACTGCCGGCCGCAGCTGCGAGCTGAGGCTGCGGGTTTGGTCGATTGCCGCGCGGATAGTGTCGTGCATCTCACCAATCATCTGCGTAACAGAGGCACATTTCTCTTCACTTCGGCACTCCTTCAGATCATTTTCGATGAGGGCGAGTCCCATCTGCAGGGAAGTAAGCGTTTGTCCCAGTTCGTCGTGCACCTCTCTGGCAATGTGCACATTTTGTTCTTCCCGGATATCCTGACTGCGATGCAGCAGTTTTCGATACTTGGCTTCACTCTGCTTATGTGCCTTTTGTGCGCCATGCAGTTTGAGGGCCAATTCAATGCCTGCCAGAATAAACTGTTCATTTCCGGGTACTTTTTGAATATATCCATATTTTACCATATCCCTGGTGGAGTCCAAAGTTGCTTTATCGGTATAAGCAGAATGCAGCACTACCGGGATATCGTACTGCTCGTATATTTTTTTAGTGGTGGCCGGCCCGTCCATCCGGTTCTTTCCCAAATTTATATCCATCAATATAAGATCAGGAAGCGGGTGGGATTTTAACTTTTCTAAGCATTCCTCTCCGCGGGATGCCATTTCTACGGCATAGCCATGACTTGAAAGAAAATTACTCAGATGCTGATTGAGGATCATTTCATCCTCAACGATAAATATTCTCGGTTTCATTAGTAGTTTTTATACCATATCATTTTAGTTTTGTTCAGAGCTAAATACAACTGCACCGGTACTCATTTCAATCTAAACTCTCTTGCTAATCCTCTGTGTGGCTACTAAACTTTCTTCTATGGTTAGCGGTTTCAACTTATTTTTTGTACTCTTCAACAACCTGGCACTCTTTATCGCTCTGGTGGCAATCTATAGCTATCTACTTCAGAGGTTTAAGCATGCCCGATGGTATAACCGACAGATTATATTCGGACTGTCCTTCGGACTTTTCGCAATCGGCTGTATGTACGCCAGGATACCTGTATTTGAAGGGGTGATAGTTGATCAGAGAAACGCCATCATAGCCCTGAGTGGAGCCTATGGAGGCGCCCTCTCGGCACTAATAAGTGCTGTACTGGCAGGCGGTTTTAGAGTCTTTTTAGGAGGACAGGGTGTGCTTGCAGGTGTGTTTGGAATAGCTTTGGCCGCAGCCGCAGGTATTGTGTTACACCGCTATGAAAATAGTTTCAGCTCCATGGCCAATGCAGCCCTAAGCTCCCTTTTTGCTGTCCTCCTCATTCTACCCGGATTTCTGCTGGTGGAGGACTTGGAAACCGGCTGGAATTTAATGCAGGCGATGGCTTTGCCCTACGGTCTGGCTATTTTTCTGGGGATTTTTTTGGTAGGCCTTCTACTGAACCGCGAGGAAAAGCGGTACCTAATTGAACTATCACAGCAAGAAAGTGAAGAGAAATACCGCGTACTGTTTGAGTCCTTCCCTTTGGGTATCACAATCTCTGACAGGGACGGAAAAACCATCGAGCATAACGAATTTGCCGGTAAGATACTTAAATTTTCAGAGAATGAGGGGGCTAACTGGGAAAGGGTAAACTCCGACTGCACCCGTATTTCTCCCAAAGAGGATGCCGGAATGAGGGCGTTACGGGAGAATCAAAAAATCGACAGCGAGATTGGCCTAAAAAATAAAAACGGTGATATAACCTGGCTCCACACCATTGCCACCCCCATTCCCTTAAAAAGGTACGGAGTGGCGGTAATCTATGACGACATCACCGCTAGGAAGCAGGCGAATATTCAACTGAATGAAGCATTAGAAGAAAAGAATGTTTTAATAAAAGAGATACATCACAGGGTTAAAAATAATCTGAACGTGGTGGTGAGCTTGCTTAATCTATCAGAGGAAAAAATTCACAGCATCGAAACCGCCCGTGAAGCCTTTAGGCAAAGTCGGGAGAGAATTTATTCTATTGCCCTGGTGCATGAAAACCTGTATCAGTCTGAACATTTATCGGAAGTTGAAATGGAAGGATATATCCAGAATATGGTGTGGCATCTAAAAACCGATTCGCCTATGGGGCAGGCGGAGATTACCTACTTACTTGATATAGACAAGCTTAAGCTGGACATAACCAAAGCGGTTCCCTGCGGAATCATCTTAAACGAGCTTATTATGAACGCCCAAAAACATGCATTCCCCCAGGATATAACTGGTACCGTTACCGTCGGCTTAAAAGAAAAAGCGGACCACATGATAGAGCTCTTTGTTTATGACGACGGTATTGCGCTAGCCCACAATTATTCTGCCGCAGACGCCGACAGCCTGGGGCTCACCCTTATTCGCATTCTGTCCAAACAAATAGACGGGAAGTTCACGATAGATACTTCCCGCGGAAAAAAGTTTTCGATCCTGTTTCCTCATAACTAAGACAAATCCCTAACCTGTCCTGCAGCCTCTACAAAAACAGCTTTAGCCCGAGGATAACCTTCAGGTCGTTAAGGGGGAATTCATCCACCTCGTAATTAGTTACCGTGCCGTCCTTGTTATCAATCTCGCCTTCAGGGGTGCCCACGGGAGTGTGATACTGGAGTTTAGTAAACAGCCCAAGGTCGCCGAGGTTAAGCCCCAGACCCAGGCCGGCAAACACATATTCGGTACCCAGAATCATGAGAGGCTCTTCATCGGAAGCAGAGCCGTATATTTGCGCTCCGTCCTCATAGACCGCATTCACGTTACTTGAAATAACCCCGGCCCCGAACTCTGCAAAGGGGTCGAGCACCGCCCTAGCCCGAAAGAAATGGTAACTGAGTGACAGGTTCACATCCACATCCATCATCTCAAACCGGCCGGATTTATAGGTACTGTCAAAATACGTATATTCAAATTCGTAGAAGCTGAAGTAGGTATACAAGCCCAAAGCCCACTGGTCAAACAGGATCTCCCCGTTCACCCCGTAGAAAATACCCTCGCCGTTTCCAAAGCGTTCTAAAATACTCCTGCCGGAGGAGTTGTCAAACTGTTCATCGCTCATATACAGGGCACCGGAGAATCCAAGAGAAAAATCAACGGCCAACGCACCACCTACCGCTACAGTGAGAAGCAACAGCAAAATAACAGTTCTCTTTAACCAGGCTCTCATTCTATACTCCTTTTCAGTAAACAATTGTTTTCCATAGTACTGCTAAGATAATAGCCCAAGGCGGATGGGTTTTCCAGTAAAAGTGAGAGATTTTGCAAAAAGAAATAGTAGGAAATTAGATCATCTCAGAATTGCTGATCTAATATATTATTTCTTGACAGATTGAAAAAGCCGTTTTAACATAAAATAAGAAAAGAAATTTTTGCACAGGATAGCTTATTAAATGAATAAAGAAAAAAATATTTCTTTTGATGTGCCGCCGGTAATTCCCACTATCAGGGAAAAGCTCAAAGAAATGACGCCTGTTCAAGAGAAAATTGCCAGGTTTATTCTCAAACACCCGGAAGAGGCCTTCAAAATGTCGATAACCAAACTGGCCTCCAGTACAGGAATAAAAAGTGAATCAACTTTAGTGCGGTTTTACCGATTATTGGGTTTTTCAAATTATCACGACTTCAAAGTCACCTTGGCCACGGAAATTGCCGGCAAGTCCCTGTACCACGCCTACGAAGACATCATTGAGAGCGATAATGTTTCCGAAGTGAAAAAGAAAGTGTTTCAGGGTTCCATCCGCGGACTGCAGGAGAATCTTGAATATCTAGAAGACGATATCCTAAACAAAACAGTGGAAGCGCTGCATAACTCAAAGCGCATTTTTTGTCTCGGATACGCTGCATCAGCCGCAATTGCTGCCGATGCCTTTTTTAAGTTCAACGCTATCGGATTAGATGCCTCCTTTTCCACCGACTCACATGTCAACGCCGTCATGCTCAGTAACCTCCACGAGGGCGATGTGCTGTTCTGTATCTCCCACACCGGCGAGACCAAAGATATAGTTGTGCAGGCAGAAAAAGCGAGCTCTACGGCTACAGTAATCGCACTCACCGGCTCAACCGATTGTCCACTTGCGCAGACAGCCGATATTACCCTGTGCACGCATGTAGAGGAGATGAATTACCGCACCGATGCAATCGTATCACGAATCGTGCAATCAACTATTGTCGGCACGCTTTTTACCGCCCTGTGCATACGGCGCGGTAAGGAGGGAACCGAGAGATTAAAAACAACCCGTCAATCATTATCATATTTGAAGTATTGAGGAGCAAAGGATGTATATTGCAACTATCGACTGCGGCACAACGAATTCCCGCGTATATATAGTGAACGAGCATGGCGAAGTACTCGGCAAAGCCTCCAAAAAAGTTGGTGTAAAGGATACCGCCGCTACCGGCAACTCCGAAACACTCAAGAACGGACTCAAAGAAGCTTACTACGCAGCAGTAGCGCAGGCTGAACTTGAATCTGAAGACATACAGTTCATCATTTCATCGGGGATGATTACCTCCGAACTCGGTCTGAAGGAGCTGCCGCACCTCTGGGCTCCGGCGGGAATGCAGGACCTGGCCGATAACATTACAAAAGTTCATGACACAAGTGTCTTTCCCATCGACAAACCAGTCTATTTTGTCAGAGGAATTAAAAACATGTATTCACCAGAAACTACCACTAAAACTGAAGCCCAATATCTGGATTTCATGCGGGGAGAAGAAACTCAGGTAGCCGGAATACTGAGTTCCTATTCGCTATCCCTTCCCACAACGGTAATAGTCCTCTCTTCGCATATGAAGTGCATCCCCGTCACTGTGGAAGAAAAAATTGCCGGAAGCCTGACTACCGTCTCGGGACAGGTGTACGAGGCAATCCTCAAAGAGACCTTTATAGGCAAATCGATTCGGGCCCAGGACGACTTCGCTGACAAAACCTACTTTGATAATGAACTTGTCAACTTCGCTTACGAAATAACTCAATCGGCCGGATTTTTACGGGCTCTGTTGCTGCCTCGCTTTTACGATACCCTGCTAAGCACAAAATGGTATGAACGAAAGCTGTTTGTAGAAGCGGTTATTGCCGCGGAAGATAGTAAAGCCCTGAGTCAGTTTTCTGAAATGGGATTCCCAACCAATTCGAGTTATCTGTTTATAGGTTCAGAACACAGATGCAATATTTATGAGTATCTGTTCAGGGAGAAGCTTGGAATTGAAACCGACATAAAAAAAATTACTACTGAGGACGAAATCGGATCCCTCAGTATAAAAGGAGCGCTGTTTCTGGCGCGAAAGGCAGGTCTTCTCGCGTAAGACCTAAATAATTCTCTTACTCAGAGGAGGAGTTACAATGTTTAAGATGAAGGGGGTTGTTCCCCCGATGTTGACACCGTTCACGCAGGACGGGAGCCTGGACATTACAGGGCTGAAAACACTGACCAAATTTTTAGTCGAACATGTACACGGCTTGTTCATATGCGGCTCTTACGGCAGCGGAGCATTGATGTCTTTGGAGGAGCGCAAACTGGTTACCGACACAGTTATGAAGATAGCCGGAGGTAAAATTCCGGTCATAGTGATGGTAGGTACTACTAACAATTACCATTCGGTCGATTTAGCTAAACATGCCGAATCGGCCGACGTAGATGCGGTTGCGTCGGTAGGACCCTACTACTTCACCCATAAGGATGACAGCCTGCGTTACTTTTACGGCGACCTAATAAAGGCAGTCGATATACCGGTGTATGTATATAACAATCCGAAGTTTCAGGGCTATGAGATGAGCGAAGAATTGTTGCAGCAGCTGAAAGCGGACGGCGTGCACGGCGTGAAGGATGCCACCTTCGATCTGCTCACCCATGCGGACTATCACCGCAAACTGAAAGACGACAACTTCGATGTTACCCTCGGGACCGAGGCGCTATGGCTCTCCGCACGGGCACTCGGCTGCGAGGCCTTTATACCCGGCTTGGGCAATGCATTTCCCGAAATCTGCACCCAAATGTACGCAGAGGGAATGCGGAATGATTACGATGCCTGCCGGAAAACCCAGTTCACCGTCAATCGTGTACGCGAGATTATGTATCTGGCACGATCGACCCAACTTGCAGTCTACGCAATGCTGGAGATTCGCGGAATTGTAAAAGCATACCCGCGGGCTCCGTTTATTCCGGCCACGGACAAGGAAAAAGAGGCAATTCGAAGCGAACTGAAAAAACTAAACATGCTGTAAGCAGGGTAAGGAAGTAAAAATGCAATTTGTCAGATTTAAACAAAAAGACGGCCTTGTTGCCCACGGTATTCTCGAGGGAACACAGATCCTGGAGGTAGAGGGATCGATCTTTACCGAATTCAGCAAAACCGGCCGGAACTACGAACTGGACGGGGTCAAACTGCTGACCCCCTGCGAACCATCGAAGATCGTGTGTGTCGGTATGAACTTCATCGAGCATATAAAAGAGATCAACCGGGAAGTACCGAAAGAGCCGGCCCATTTCATGAAGCCGCCCTCCTCGCTGATCAACCCCGGTGAAAACATAGTCTACCCGCGGGTTGCCCAGCAGGTTGATTATGAGGGTGAGATGGGACTGATCATCAAGGACACAATCTACGACATCACCCCGGAAGAGGTCCCGGAACACGTACTCGGTGTAATGCCCTTCAACGATGTCACCGAAAGGATTATCAGCCATACCCCTTCTATCGTAACCCGGTGTAAGGGTTTTGATACCTTTACCAGTTTCGGGCCGGTAGTGGATACAGAGATAGACATAGAAAAGGCAACCATCCGCACCTATCTCAACGGAGAAAAAGTGCAGGAGGACAGCACTGCCAACCAAATATTCAGCAGTGCCTTTATAGTTTCTTACCTTTCGCAGTGTATGACCTTTTACCCTGGCGACGTAATCAGCACCGGGACTCCCCACCACTGCTTAGCCATGCAGGACGGGGACAAGGTGGAGATTGAAATCGAAGGGATTGATATGAAATTGGTGAACTATGTATACGATCCTAAACACCACAATTAAGTCTGCAATATTAGCACGTAGTGCTAATTAACTATAAAAATGGAGGCAATTTTATGAAACGTGCAATTTTTATCATCATGGCTCTTCTGATTCTTGGAGGTTGGGCAGCCGCTGAAGGCCAACAGGAAGCATATCCTAACCAACCCATCACCATCGTCTGTCCGTGGTCAGCCGGCGGCGGAACCGACCGAACGGCCCGCTTTATTGCGGACGAGCTAACCGATGTAATCGGCCAGCCGGTGAAGGTGGTCAACAAAACCGGCGGCAACGGTGCAGTCGGCCATCAGGCAGCTGCAAATGCAAAGCCCGATGGATACACAGTCGGCAACCTGACCTTTGAAGTCTGTACTCTTAACTATTTGGGTTACTCGGACATCACTCCTAAGGATTACATCCCCATCCTGCAGTTCAACCAAGATGCGGCAGCTGTATTGGTAGACGCCGATGCACCTTATGACAATGTAAACGAACTGCTGGAAGCAATCCGCAATGAACCGGCCGGAACTTTCCGTTTCTCCGGAAGCGGTACCGGTACAGTTTGGGACTTAGCCCGCATCGGACTGCTCAACGAAGTCGGTATTGATCCGGACCGAGTAAAATACATCCCGACCAAGGGTGCAGCCCCGGCTATTACCGAAATGATGGGCGGACATGTCGACGTGATTACCTGCAGCTATCCTGAAGCCGCTCCGCAGGTAAAAGCCGGCAAGATCAAATGTCTCGGAATTATGGCAGACGAACGCAATCCGCAGTTTGATCAGGTTCCGACTCTGAAAGAACAGGGAATCGACTGGTCTTATGGTACCTGGAGAGGATTTGCAGTACCCCTTGAAACTCCTAAGGAGAGAGTGGAAATTCTACGTGAAAACATTCTTCAAGTGGTTGAATCGGATGCCTACAAAGAGTTTATGAAAAAGAACGGCTTCGGCATCAAGATCCGAGTCGGTGAAGAGTTTATGGATTTTATGATGGAAACTTACCGCGGTCTGGAAGAAATTTTTGAGATTTCAGGTTACGGCCAGGGAAGTTAAGGTTATAATTCCTACAGAGGGAGACGGCAGCAGCTGTTGCCGTCTCCCGTCTTATTACAGCATCAACCTATGCGAGGTGACACCGTGCGTAAAATACATTTTAATCAAGAACATGCTATCGGGATCATATGCCTCATCATCGCCGGCTTCACTCGAAGGCTCACCTCTGAGTTTCCCGAAGGAATGGGCTCAAAAGGTGCCCCCGGACCGGATTTTTTCCCGAATGTTCTGACACTTCTATTGATTGTGTTCGGAGTCATGGAGATAGTAATCGGATTTAAAAAACAGGAACAATTCGATGCGATTACTTTGGGAAAAATGTTGAACGGCATCAAGAGCTGGGGAGGATTGAATATTCTGCTGGTAATTGCGCTGATGCTTTTCTACATCAATTTTTTTGAAATCTTGGGCTTCATCATTACTAGTTTTATTGTTTTATTTATTTTAATGTGGAGGCTCAAAGTTCCATGGTGGAAAAACATCATCGCAACGGCAACTTTAATTATAGTTATTCAGTTGTTGTTTGGATATTTGTTTACTATTTCACTGCCATACGGCGTACTTTCGGGAATACTATAAGAGGATACTATGGAATATTTAACTAGTGTTTTACAAATTGATGTACTGTTTCCTTGGCTGATGGCTATGTTTCTGGGAATCTTTGTAGGAGGAATACCAGGATTAACCGCCACCATGGCGGTTGCCCTGATAGTACCGATTACCTATCATATGCAACCAATTGCCGGACTTGCAATGATACTGGGTGTGAGTTTCACCGCCATATTCGCCGGCGATATTCCGGCAACATTCCTGCGTATTCCCGGCACCCCCGCATCCGGAGCCGCCATATTGGACGGCTACGAGATGACCAAACAGGGAAGAGGACCGATGGCAATTGCCCTCGACTTGAGCTGCTCGGCAATCGGTGGCGTCATTGGGATTCTCATCCTGATGACGATCGCTCCATTTTTGGCCGAGTTCGCGCTTACCTTCACCCATTTCGAGTATTTCTGGCTGGGTACTCTGGGACTCTCGATGAGCGCTATTATTACCAGGGGATCGACGCTGAAAGGACTGATAGCAACTGTAATCGGTGTACTGATCTCCACCATCGGAGTGGATATTACTACAGGATACCCGCGCTTTGCATTTGGGAACGAAAACCTGATGGGCGGAATTGGCTTTATTCCGGTGATGATAGGCTTGTTCGGTCTCTCGGAGGTGTTTCGGTCGATCATTAGCCCGGAAAATATGAAAACTCCCTCGATCACTGAAAATATCAGCATCACATTTCGCTCGGTTGGCAAAATTTTGCTGAAGAGCAAGCGCCTAATTCTCCAGTCGTCAATAATTGGGAATCTGGTCGGTGCACTTCCCGGCGCTGGAGCCGATATGGCCGCCTGGATAGCTTATGGAATCGGCAAAAAGACCTCTAAACACCCGGAAAAATTCGGAACCGGATATGAGGAAGGCGTTATTGCTCCGACCAGTGCCAATAACGCTTCCTTAGGCGGAACCTGGATTCCGGCGCTTGTATTCGGCATTCCCGGCGACACCATCACTGCTATCCTTCTCGGAGCGATGATGATGTACGGCCTTACTCCAGGGCCGCTGGTATTCGAGCAGGAACGCTTTTTGGTGAATCAGATTTTTACAGTCGGGCTGATTTCGCAGGTATTTCTGCTGATCATCGGTGCCCTGGGAATTAAAGCCTATAGGATAATACTACGCTTCCCCCGCAATATTGTACTGGCGGCGGTACTGGTATTTTCGATCATCGGATCGTATGCGCTGGCTAACAACCTGTTTGATGTCGGAATCGTACTGGTATTCGGTTTGGTTGGTTTTTTCATGGAAAAGGCCGATATGCCGCTGCCGCCGGTCATTCTCGGCCTGATTCTCGGACCGATGATCGAAGAAAACCTCAGAATAGGCCTTATCAAAACCGACGGAGCCTTCGGCGAGTTTTTCACCCGCCCCATCTCCTTCACGCTGTTCCTCATCCTGATGCTGCTGTTCTTTTACGATCCTGCCAAAAAACTGATTGGCAAATTGTTTTCCCAAAAAAGCAGAAGCACCGAGTAGTTATAAAGGGTTATGGGTTTTCCAGTAAAAGTGAGAGATTTTTAAAAAGAGAGCTAATTATTCTTTGACTCATACCTTTAGTAGATTCAATTTGAGTTTCTCCGCTATCTTTTTTATACTGAGTATATGGAAAACGAAAAGAGAAAGCAGACACCGGTATTTTACAATACTATGACCAAGCGAAACGAAGTTTTTGTACCTCGACAGGCGGGAGTGGTAAAACTGTTTACCTGCGGCCCCTCGGTGTATCAGCAGCAGCACCTGGGCAACTACCGCACCTATCTTTTTGAGGATGTGCTGCACAAGTACCTCGAGTACCTCGGCTACCGGGTCGAGCGGGCCATCAATTTTACCGACATAGAGGACAAGGCGATTAAGCGCCTAAAAAAAGAGGGGCTTACCCTCGAGGAGACCACCGGTCCCAACAAAGCGGAGTTTATAAAGACCTCCAAGGAACTGGGCATTTTCCTGCCGGATGAAATTCCCCAGGCCACCGGCAGTGTGGAAGCGGCGGTCGAGATTATTGAGGATCTGCTTAAAAAGGGAATCGCCTACTGGCATGAGGGGAATGTCTATTTTGATCCCCTCAAGTATCCGCGCTTCGGAGAGGTGTTCGGACTTGACATGACTCAATGGCCGGAAAAACGAGTGCGATTTTCCCGGGACACCTACAACGGCAAACGCTGGAACCTGGGCGATTTTATTTTGTGGCACGGCACCTCTTCCGAAGATCCGGTGTCCTGGGACACCCGCATCGGCAAAGGCCGGCCCGCATGGAACGTGCAGGACCCATCAATGATCCTCAGAACTCTCGGTCCTGAAATAGATATCCACACCGGTGGAATAGACAATGTGTACCGGCACCACGACTATAACCGGGCTATCCTGGAAAGTTATTCGGGCAAAGAGCTGGCCCATTACTGGCTGCACGGCGAGCATCTGATTGTAGAGGGAGAGAAAATGTCCAAGTCGAAGGGCAACACCATGTATCCGAAGGACGCCTACGCCCACGGATGCTCCCCTCAGCAGGTGCGCTTTATGCTGATGTGCACCTACTACCGCCACCAACTGAACGTAAGCGAAGAGCGGATTGATGAGTGCTGCCGCCACTTTTCGACCATCCGGCAGACGCTGGATGCTATTCAAAGCGGTTCCCGGCGCGAACACAACCCAGAGGTACCGGCCCGCGAACACAAAACATATAAGCCCGGCAACCAGCACTCGGTGGAGAAACTGATAGACGAGGTGCCGCTGCTCTTTAGCACTAAAATGAGCGACGATTTGGACACCCCCGGGGCAATCGAATCAATTGAGCATTTGGCCGACGAGTTTTACACCGCCCAGCAGAACGGGGTAGTAAATGCCGACCAGCGTAAAAGGTTTATTGAGCAGCTGCAGTCGGTCGACCGGGTACTGGGTTTTCTGTTTTCATAGCCGGAGATATCAGACTCAAAGAGTGTTGTGATATTTAGACGAATGATCTTGGCAGGCGGGCCGAAAGGCGTTACATTAATAAGGGATTAAATAAAAAAGGAGACACGCGATGAATAGAAAGACAGTAATTGCCCTGATTATAGCAGTACTGCTGACCGCAATTGCAGTGCAGAATGTAAGTGCCTATGGATACCGGCAATCCCGAATCGGCTTTGGGGTGGGAACCCCGAATGCGGTTATCATCTATCGGCCGGCGCCCTTCGACTTCCGCTTCGGCTACGACTTTTCCGAGGGCAACCAGTTTATCTTTCTGAGCGGGGACTGGCGGCCCACCGGCAATATCCAGATAAACGGCCCCCTGTACTTCTACTTCGGCATCGGCGGCTACGCCAAGTTTTACCCCGAAGCCGGCAGCTCCGAGGATTGGTTTGAAGGAGGCACCCGCCTGCCCCTGGGCCTCAGCCTGATGTTTCTGGACAACGTGGGCGAGCTGTTTATAGAGGTGGCCCCGGGCTTTGATCTATACCCCAAACCGGCCTTCTCCGACGACCCCGTTCAGGTGTGGGCCGGCCTGACCTTCGCAATCCGCTAAGCCTGGCTAGGCTGAGCTATGAAAGGGTATTTTACCGGACGCGGTTTATCCGGAGCGACGATAAAAGTCGTCGCTCTGGTGCGCAACCTAATTATTTTTATCGGCGGGGTGTGGTTCTTCGAGTTTAAGGCGGACTACGTGTTTCCCGCCGAGGAGAACCTGCTGCTGTACTTTGTGGCAATTCCCATCATCTGGTCTACCCTCATCCACATATGGACCAGCACCAGCTACGGCGAGCAGCAGGGCCTGTTTATGCACCTGTATACCCACCTTATCTCCGTGCTGCTGTTAATCTCGTCGGTATTTCTGATCAGCGCCACCCTCAACACCATCTCCGACAGCCTGGACACCCTGGGCAACGTGCTGTTCCACTTTGTAGGCTGGACAGTAATTATCTCGCTGATTTACTACGATATGGTGGACATTAACCGTTCATCGGACTAAGTCACGAATATAGCGGCGCAGGGCGCTGTTGATGAGGGTCTGGTAGCCCACCTTCTCTTCCGAGGCCTTTTTCTTGAAAAAGAGAATGATGTCGTCGTCAAGCCGGATGGTAGTGGTAATTTTTTTGGGAGTATAGAATCGGCCCCGCTCACCCCCGGAAAAGTCGTATTCCGGCTCTACCTCAAATACATCCTCAGGTTTGTTCGTATTGTCTTTGCTCATTGGCGGTCGCCTCCCGTGCCGACACGATTCGTATGATCTCTTCTCCCTCATAAGTAAAATACAAGTGTGCCACTACTAATAGCAAAAGCTTATGAGTAGCTCCTAAAGTAATCCACCGCTCCTCAAAATAATTAAACCGTGTATCTAATATTGATACGTGCAATGGATCGTTGAAAACTTCTGCAGCTAAATTAAACGAGATACCGTGCTTTTGTTTGTTTGCTGCTGCTTTATGGGCATCCCATTCAAACCTCATAGTAACAGTATACAAATAAATATTTACGTTGTACATACAAACAGCCTATTATTTCACAAAATTCCTTGTACTTACTCCGGCACGCCGTTTATCATTAGAGGAAGAATAAAATAAGTTGAGGAGATACGGTTATGCAAAACGGCGAAGGCAAGGGCTTGGCAATTTTGACCAGTGGAGGAGATGCCCAGGGAATGAACCCGGCGGTGCGGGCGGTGGTGCGCACCGCCATTAAGTGGGGCTTTGTGCCCTACGGGGTCTTCGAAGGCTACCAGGGCCTGGTGGACGGCGGTGACTATATCCAAAAGCTGGACTGGGGTGCGGTGGGAGGTATTTTGCACCGCGGGGGCACCGTCCTCGGCTCGGCCCGCTCCAAGGACTTTCGCGAGAAGGAGGGGCTGATCCGCGGGGTGCGTAACCTGGTGGAACGGGATATTACCAATTTGATTGTCATCGGAGGCGACGGCAGCCTGAGCGGAGCCAACGAGTTTCGCAGCCTGTGGCCGGAGCATCTGGATATATTAGTCGAGCGCGGCGAGATTAGCCCCGAACAGCGCGAGCGCAACCGGCACCTGAAACTGGTGGGCCTGGTGGGCTCCATCGACAACGATATGTTTGGCTCGGATATGACCATTGGGGCCGCCTCGGCCCTGCACCGCATTACCGAGGCGATCGACGCAATTACCGCTACCGCCTCCAGCCACCAGCGGGCCTTTGTCATTGAGGTAATGGGGCGCAACTGCGGCTACCTGGCCCTGATGAGCGCCCTGGCGGCGGGGGTGCAGTGGGTACTGATTCCCGAAAACCCGCCGGATGTGGAGAACTGGGAAGACCGCATGGTGGAGGTAATGAAAGAGGGGCGCGATGCCGGCCGGCGCTACAGTATTGCCGTAGTAGCCGAGGGGGCCCGTGACCGTAACGGCACTCCCATAAGCGCAGAACACGTGGTACAGGTGCTCAAGGAACGGCTTACTCCGGACACCCGGCTTACCATTCTGGGCCACGTACAGCGGGGAGGAACCCCCTGCGCGTTTGACCGCTACATGAGTACCATGCAGGGCTACAAGGCAGTGGAGACTATCAGTGAAATGACCGCAGATGACCCGGCTCAGTTGATTGGACTGCGGAGACACTCCAACGTGGCTTCGCCCCTGATGGACTGCGTGCAGGAGACCCGCTCCATCAAGGAGATAATAGAACACAAGGAGTATGCCAAGGCAATGAAGATGCGCGGGGGCAGTTTTGCCGACTCCTACGACACCTTCCGCACCCTTATCAGCGCCCTGCCCCGTAACCCGGTTCCCGAAGCGCAGCGGCTGCGCATTGGAGTGATGCACGGCGGCCCCCCCGCCCCCGGTATGAACACGGCGGTACGGGCGGCGGTGCGCATCGGCATAGACAACGGGCACCAGATGTACGGGGTGCACAACGGCTTTGAGGGGCTGATTAAGGGGGATGTGAGCCCGATGGATTGGATGAGCGTAGACGGCTGGGCCTCCCAGGGGGGCAGCGAGCTGGGAACCAACCGCCGGATTCCCACTGAAGAGGAGTTGCCCATAGTTGCCCGGCACCTCCGGGCGAAAAAGATAAACGGGCTGCTGATGATCGGCGGCTGGGACGGCTATGCGGCAGCCCATCTGCTGCACAGCCGGCGGGACAAATACCCGGAGTTCAACATTCCGATTATCTGCCTGCCGGCGACTATCAACAACAACCTGCCCGGCTCGGAGCTGAGCGTGGGCTCGGATACGGCCTTGAACACCATTATGGAGGCGGTGGATAAAATTAAACACTCCGCGGTGGCCTCGAGGCGGGTATTTGTAGTTGAGGTGATGGGCCGCAACTGCGGTTATCTGGCGCTGTTGAGCGCCCTGTCTACCGGAGCCGAGCGGGCGTATCTGCACGAGGAAGGGGTTAGCCTGAAGGACCTGCAGGAGGATATCCAGAACCTGGTAAAGGGCTTTGAACGGGGCAAGCGGCTGGGTTTGATGATTCGCAATGAGAATGTGAATGAGTTTTACACCGCCGACTTTATGCGCTCTATTTTTGAACAGGAGGGCCAGGGATTGTACGATGTGCGGCGGGCAATTCTGGGGCACCAGCAGAACGGCGGCGACCCCAGCCCCTTCGACCGCATTCAAGCCACCCGCCTGGCTAAGCGCAGTATGGAGCATATTTTTGGCGATGCACGCAAATCCCAACCGGGCAGCTACATGTGCGGCCTGGTGAACGGCCAGGTTCGGTTTAACCCCTTGAACAAGTTTTACGAACTGGGCGACGGAGAGCTGCAGCGTCCCACCAAGCAGTGGTGGCTGAAAATTCGGCCGGTTGCCACCACCCTGGCCTCGGAGGACACTCCCCTGGACTACACCGAGCTGTGATGGAGGGGAAGAGACACGAGGGGCCTGCGAGTTTAGGCCGGGACTCGCGGCTGTATGTAATATTCGGCATTACCCTGATAGGGGTGATGGGGGTGGCGGCGATTGCCCCCGCCTTCCCGGCCATTGCCGAACAGCTGAGCCTGAGCCCCCGACAAACGGGACTACTGATTACCGTGTTTACCGTACCCGGGATTGTAATGGCCCCCTCCCTGGGGATGCTGGCCGACCGCTTTGGCCGCCGCCGGATTATCATTCCTTCGCTGCTGCTGTTTGCCCTGGCAGGCTGTGCCTGCGCCTTTATCCCCAGGTTCGAGGTTCTGTTGGCACTGCGGATAGTACAGGGCTCCGGCGCCTCCGCCCTGACCAGCATGAGCGTGACCTTAATTGGCGACCTGTATTCCGGGGAGCGCCAGTCGGCGGCCATTGGCTATAACGCCAGTGTGCTGAGCGTGGGCACGGCGGTGTATCCGGCGTTGGGGGGCGTGCTGGCCGGTATCAGCTGGCAGCTGCCCTTTCTGCTGTCGGCACTGGCCCTGCCGGTGGGGGCAGCGGTGGCCCTGCTGATCCCGCCCACCGCCCGCAGCCATTCCCCGGGCCGCGAGCGGCCCCGGGGCGGGCAGCTGGGGCAGGTGCTGCGCCACGCCGCCGCTTCCGGTATTCTGGTGCTGTTCGGGCTGGGGCTGCTGCAGTTTATTCTGCTGTACGGGGCCTACATGAGCTATGTGCCCTTTCTGCTGAACGACCGGTTTGGAGCAAGCTCCGGAACCACCGGGGCGGTAATGGCGACTATGTCTCTGGCCACGGCTCTGATGGCCTCGCAGAACCGCCGGGTAACCGCCGGCATGAGCCTGGGTCTGCGCCTGAGCGCCGCCTTTGTGCTGATAGGCGGGGCGCTGGCCCTGTTTGTCCTGCTGCCCCGTCTGCTGCTGATTCCTCTGGCGGCGGTGCTGTACGGCTTTGGGCAGGGCATTATTATTCCGGCGGTGCAGGGCACCATTGCCACCCGTACTCCCCTGGAGCTGCGGGCCTCAACTATTACCGTAAATGCTATGGCTATCCGCATCGGCCAGACGGTGGGCCCCCTGACCGCCGGGGCGCTGTACGCCGGACTGGGGCTGAACGGACTGTTTTTGATAGCTGCGGGGCTGGCCCTGGCCAGTGCGCTGGCCGCCTTTCTGCTGCAGCCCTAAAGAGTGCCCGGGCGCCGAACCGGCCCTTACTCGGCGCCGCGTTTGCCTTGACCCCGCCGGAATTAGTATACTTGAGACTCAGGGATTGCATTTTTTAAAGGAGATTAATATGGATTTAAAATCAACTACAACTTTGAATAACGGGGTTAAGATGCCCTGGGTAGGTTTTGGTGTGTTTCAGACGCAGGAAGGCCCGGAGGTAGAGAACGCGGTGCGCTGGGCACTGGAGACCGGGTACCGGCATATCGATACGGCCAGTTTTTACGAGAACGAGGCGGGAGTTGGCAAGGCGATTGCCGCCTCGGAGGTGTCCCGGGATGAGCTGTTTGTGACCACCAAGGTGTGGAACACCGAGCAGGGCTACCAGGAGACCTTGAAGGCCTTTGACCGCAGCCGCACAAAGCTGCAGATGGATATGGTGGACCTCTACCTGGTGCACTGGCCTCTGAAGCACAGTTTTAAGGAGACCTACAAGGCACTGGAGAAGCTGTATGCCGACGGGAAGGTGCGGGCGATCGGGGTGAGCAACTTTCTGCCTCACCATCTGGAGGATCTGTTGTCCGACTTTGATGTGGTGCCCGCGGTAAACCAGGTGGAGTGGCACCCCTTTCTGTTTCAGAAGGAGCTGTACGAGTTCTGCAAGTCCAAGGGTATTCAGCAGGAGGCCTGGAGCCCCCTAACCCGGGGACGCTTTCTGAACGAGCCGGTGCTGACCGAGATCGCCGAGGCCCACGGCAAATCGCCGGCCCAGGTACTGCTGCGCTGGGATCTGCAGCACGAGGTAGTAACGATTCCTAAGTCGGTGCATAAGGAGCGGATTATCGAGAACTCCCGGGTCTTCGACTTTCAGCTGAGCGACCTGGAGATGGCACGCTTAGACTCGCTGGACAGCGACACCCGGATCGGCCCGCATCCGGATAAAATGAGCTAAGTTTTTACCCCTCCCCGGAAGGCAATGATCAACAGCAACGGTACGGCCGGCGCCGGCAGCTGTTGCGGAAGCAGCGGAAACAGTCCCAGGGCAAGGAGCGCAGCTGCAGCGGCAATGGCCGCATACCAACGGATAAATGGAGTGCGCTGGGGGCCTTGGGACAGCCCCTGGGGCCCCTGGGGGCGCCGTTTTTTTATTAACAAAAATGCACTAATTACATGCACCGGCCAGGCCCACAGCAGATGGTAGTTGGCGGTAGTCATCACGTATCCCGAAAAAATCCACAACAGCAGGCTTGCCGTGCCTACCAACCCCGAAGCTCCAAAAACAAGCGCATCCAGGGCCCTTGCAGCCCGGGACCAGCGAAAGCGGGAGACTGTAAGCAGGAGCACGGCGGCAAAGAGGATCCACAGCAGCAGCGACGGCAAAAGGGACCAGGCTCTGTCCGCCAGAGAGGGGCCGGCGGTGGGCACGATATCGGTGCCGTTGCGTCCTTTGTAGACAAAGCGCGTCTCTCCCATCAGCGGACGGCCGTCTAACTGGGCCGCATCCACCGCCTCCATGAACTGCCCGGGCAGATACAGGCGGCGTTCGCGCCCGGGTACTCCATCGGTGGGGCTGCCCAGCATCAAATTAATGCCAAACTTCACAAAGGGCTTGTCCACCAGATACGGGCTAATTGCCTTGCGATAGCTTACCGGCGGACGCTCTCCCAGCTTAAAGCTGATATCTTCGCCAAAGAGGTTCCACAGCAGGTCCCTTACCCGGGTGGTGCAGTTATCATAAAAAAAGTCATAGATGTACACCCGGTTTTCCGGAAGGGCATTTATTTCAAGAAACTCAAACACCGCCTGCCGCTCGGCGGCAGAGAGCAGCAGGTCCTGCTCGTAGATGCTGCGGTTCTCGTAGCGGCTGTAAAAATCGTAAGCCCGGCGGGTCTGCACCACCCCCAGCATAAAGGGCAAATCCCCCGTTACAAAGCGGGGAATAAAAGTGGCATCAAAGGGAACCGAAGACTGGCCGTAGTTGTACAACAGGTCAATTTCGTAGACCGGATCCTCCACCCGAATGGCCGTATGCCCGAACATGGAATAGAGGGCCCGGCCGGGAAAAATGGTGACCATGGTCAGCTTGGCCCGGGGCGAGAGCTGCAGCACTTCTTGGGCCTGGGGCTGGCTTTGTTCCTGGGGCTGAGATTTGAGCTGGGCCTCGTCCGCCGGCAGGCTTTCCGGCCGGCCCGCCGCCAAGAAAACCAGCACCATCAGGGTGCTCATGAGGAACGCTTTTAGGTCACACATATTCTTTTTCACGCTCCTACCATACTCAAGAGCCGCTCTTTTTTCAACGCCTAGGATCAAGTTTCACTTGACCTGAACCCAATATTCACCATACAGTACTTTTAGAATGACCCTAGATAAGCCTGAAGAATACCACACAATTTTTGAACATACTGGTACCGCAATGGCCTTGATAGACGCGGATCACACCCTGCTCAAGGTGAACCAGGAGTTTGTCCGGCTGACCGGCTTTAGCAAAGCGGACATAGAGGGAAACCTGGATTGGACCAACTTTATCCATAAGGATGACAAACAGTTGCTCCTCCAGCGTCATGAACAGCGAATGCACTCAACGGGTACTCCGCCTACTTCCTATGAGTTCAAATTTGTAGATCGCTACAATAAAACCCACCATGTACATTTAACTATCACCTTCATGGCTTCAAGCCGGCGGTCGATTGTCTCGTTGATTGATATCACCGAACATAAACAGCACCAGCTTATGCTCGAGCGGCGGCTTACTTTGGAAAGAATTATTGCCGAAAGTTCACAAAATTTTATCAACGCTACCGATAAAGAGATCGATACTGCAATTTATCGGGTATTACAGGCGGTCGGTCTGTTTTCCGGAGCCGATCGCAGCTATGTGTTTATGTTCTCCGAAGATGAAAAAACTATGAGCAATACCCACGAGTGGTGTGCCGAGGGGGTAAGCCCGCAGATCGACATGCTGCAGGAGCTGCCGGTGTTAGAGTTTCCCTGGATTGTAGAGGAGCTGCAAGCCGAACGAAATATTAATATAGCCGACCTGAACGATCTTCCTGCGGCAGCGGCGGCGGAGAAAGAAATTTTAGGGGCCCAGGATATTCAATCATTGGCTATTGTCCCAATGCTTTATACCGGCCGGCTGCGAGGCTACATGGGCTTCGACTCTACCCGGAAGCAGACAGCCTGGGGCGAAGAAGACTTCCTCCTGCTGCGGACTATCGGAAATGCTATCATCAATGCGTATATGCGCTGCAAACTCGAGCACCAACTACTGCAATCGCATAAAATGGACGCGATCGGCCGCCTTGCCGGTGGTATCGCCCACGATTTCAACAACATTCTGGCTACCATCCAGGGGAACAGTCAGCTTCTGGCCTACTCCGAGTGCATGAGCGACAAAGAGAAGGAAATACTCGATACAATCATTCACTCTACCGAAAGTGGAAGCAGCCTCACACGCCAACTGCTGGCCTTTAGCCGGGACGAACCCTTGTCGACAGAAATTATCAACGCGGATACGATTATTACCAAAAGCCGGCAGATGCTCGAGCGCTTGCTGCCGCAGGAAATTACCCTGCATACTCACCATGATAGTGCCGACAGCCGGATCAAGATTGACCCAATTCAACTGGAACAGATAATCATGAATTTGGTCCTAAATAGCGTAGATGCGATGCCGGAGGGCGGAGATATCACCATTCACAGCAGCCGCACTCATATGAGCCCGTCGAGTCTGATTAACGGCAATGAGGTTATCGCCGGAAAGTACCTTTTGTTACAGATTCAGGACAACGGTCATGGCATGAGTCGGGAAACCGCCGATAAGGCAATTGAACCATTCTTTACCACCAAACCGCCGGAAAAGGGAACCGGACTGGGGCTTTCTTCTGTCTATTCAACTGTCCGCCAAAACTCTGGGTACATGGAAATAAATTCTCATCTTGGCAAGGGAACCCGAATTGATATTTACCTGCCCCTCGTGGAATAACTCTTCTAAGCGATTAAACATGGCCAAAAGAGACGTGCAGTACTTTTCCAAAGGAACTGGTCCGCACAACCTCGGCGGGAATGTTTCTATACTCTTTTTCTCCAAGCTTAAACGATATTTTAATATCATCTCCCTGAAAAAAGCGCTTGTTCGGATTTTCCATCTTACAGCCGCCGCGGCTCAAATCATAAATTCTGGCCTCGATATGCGCATCGCTATGCTCGATGGGTGCCACGTAACCGGTAACTTGTACCGCCTTTCGCGTGCTTTTTCTGCGCTGCACCGGAAGCTCCTCCATCAGGGCTTCGGTTTTACCCATTTTTGTTTTAGCGGTAATGCTTTCCAGCAGCTGCTTATCTAGCGTGTGTTCCCGGGAATAGGCGTGCAGGCTGTCGTGAAAGGCCTGATAATTGACCAATAACAGATACTTCTTCTCCGGATTTTTTAGGTACGCGCTGATATCCTCCAGCAGAGCGATTTCATCAGCGTTTAGTTGATAAATTCGACAGAGGGAGTCCCACTTGTCATTCAGAAAATTTCTTATTCGTTTTTGCTCTTTCCGCCTCCGTATAACCCCTGTCACCGCTAGGAAGGCAAAAAACCCTAATACAACAATCAGAAAAATTGCCGTTTCCAGGGGTGAGGTTTTCAAATCGCGGGTAAACAGCATTCTGATAATCTCCTGCACTTGTTCCATGCTTCAACTCCTACTTTTAATTTACTATAAAGCTGACCGGATTTAAAACTATTTATGCTATGTAGGGCGCTATGTGGGGCCCGAGGCACTTCTTTTTATTCTTTTTCTTGTCTTTTACATGATTTTTTTTGTCATCTTTATCCATAAACAGTATATTTAAATCACTATATTAAGGAGGTTGTTATGCGCCGTAGAGTAGTATATATAAGTATTTCCATTTTGCTTTTTGCAGGTATGGCACTCATGCCGCTGAGTGCAGGCGGAAGCCAGGAGTCCGGCAGCGAAGAGGATTCGACGGGTTTCATGAAATCGACAGAACCCGGTAAAGACAATCCAGACAGCTCTCCTAAAAAGAGCGGAAGCGAGCAGGAGATTGACCCCTTCTCCGAGGCGGAGCTGCAATTTCTTGAGCCCTACGACACTGCCGTATTTGCGGGTGGTTGCTTCTGGTGTCTTGAACAGCCCTTTGAGCAGCTGGTAGGAGTGGCCGAGGTTATCTCCGGTTTCACCGGCGGCAGCAGGGAGAACCCCACCTATCGCCAGGTGGTCTCCGGAACTACCGATCACCGTGAGTCGGTTATAGTCTATTATAATCCGGAAGTTATCAGTTACGAGCAGCTATTGCAGGTATTCTGGCGGAATATCGACCCCACCGACCCGGGCGGCCAGTTTGTCGACCGCGGCAGTCACTATGCTACCGGCATATTTGTCCGCAACGAACAGCAGGAGCAACTTGCGGCAGAGTCAAAACAGCAACTGGAAGCCTCGGGACGCTACAACCGGCCGATAGTAACGGAGATTCTCCCGGCGGGCCGTTTTTACCCTGCCGAAGAATACCACCAGGATTATTATCTGAAGAGCGCTGATGCCTACAAGCGCTACTACCAAGGGTCCGGACGGGGCAGTTTTATCGCCGAGCTGTGGAGCAGCACAAAAACGCCGGAAGGATTAGAGACAAAGGCCGGCCGGTGGAACAACTTTAATAAGCAGCAGCGGCTCTCCGAGCTCGCCTCGATCCAATATGAGGTAACCCAGGAAAATGGTACCGAGAGAGCCTTCAACAACGAATATTGGGACAATCAACGGGATGGCATTTATGTCGATATTGTCAGCGGTGAACCCCTGTTTAGCTCGACCGATCAGTACAAATCCGGAACCGGTTGGCCAAGTTTTATCCGTCCCATTGATCCGGACCATGTGACCTACCATGAGGATAGATCTCTATTCAGCGTCAGGATTGCGGTAAGCAGCCGCTATGCCGATAGCCACCTTGGCCATGTATTCCGCGACGGACCCCAGCCGACGGGATTACGCTACTGCATGAACTCGGCGGCTCTGCGGTTTGTGCCGAAAGACGAGATGGCTTCCGAGGGGTACGAGCAGTACCTGGTACTGTTTTAGCTGCGCTCCTGAGCGGCCTGCTGGGCCTTGGTCAGGATTTCTTTTACCGTTTCATTCCACATGCCCTCGGTATACCACTGGGCCATAGTCTCAAGAAACTTTCGGTAGAGTTTGGCAAACTCCCTGGCCGCGGCCTTATCCTCGGACTGTTTGGCATACAGCTCCATCAGCTGGGGGTTCTCTGCCTTCCAGCCGTCCTTCATCTCGGCCACCTTTGCAGGAGCTTCAATCCAGCGCAAAATCTCATTGCCCTCGCCGTCCCATAGTGATACTGTTGGAATGTGAGTATCCCCGTCCCGCGCATAGCGTGCCTTCAGCTCACCGTGTTCCGATCCGCGAAAGATCCGGAAGGGTACCTCAACACTCTTGAACAGCCGGTCCAGGAGGGGCATATTGCAGATCCAGTCGCCGCACCAGTCCTCAGTATTCACAGTCGCCCGTACCGGCTGGGGGAAGCCGTCTACGGCAACCCGCAGCTTCTCGATATCAGACTGGACTGGGCTGTCCGCAGTACCGGCCTGATCCATCAATTTGCGTACCAGAGAACGATAGTGGCGAAGCTCTTTTAGATACTCCTCGACAGTCATTCCCTTCTCAAAAAAGTCTGTAGTCATTGTTTCTAGATATTCCATATGCTGTTAAAGATATATAGAGTTCGGCCGGAGATCAAGCTAAAAGCTGCAAAATTGCACCCTCATAAAAATAATTTGTTATCAGATATTCCGCATTATGGTTTTATATTTCAATTTTGTTCTTGACGGCAATAAAGTTCAAGGGTACTCTACACTTGGTATTACTGTAAATTGAATAGGGCGATAAGCCCATAGATTAGCTTTCCGGGCGACCGCAACCATAGTATCGGTGCCCGGAAATAAACAGAACATTAATTTTACAAGGAGCTATTAGATGGAAACTAGAAATAATTGGGAAATGCCGGCGGAATACCCCGGACAGTTCTACAGCGTAGAGGCACAACGAGGTCGTGAGTTCGTTTTGCGCCTACCCCACGACTCGGACCCCGTGGTCGCCATTGGGAATTTTGCAAAAGAGAAAAATATTCGGTTTGGAAAGGTACATGCTGCCTACATGGGAGCCTTTCGCCCGGCCAAGTTTCTGGTATGGACCCCCGACACCAGCAACCCTGAAAACTGGCACCATGAAGAGACCATGGAAATTCAGAACCTCAACATGCTCCTGGCCTGTGCAGGGCAAATCGGCATTAAGAAAAACTATGAGGGTCAGGAAGAGTCCTTTGTCGCACTGCATTTCGTAACCGGAGGGGCTTGGGATGTTCCCACAATCGGCGGACACCTGGTAGAAGGTACCAAGGTGGCAGGTGTAATGGCCTTCTATGTGACCGAAATACTGGGAATCGATGTACTCCTTCCCTCTTCTGGAGAAGTTGCGAAGCAGGGTGACTATCCTGAAAACTGGTACCAGGAAATTAAGTAACTAGACATACAATTATCTTCAACTTTGGAGGAAGGTATGAACGTATTAATTACCGGAGGAACCGGTTTTGTCGGGATGACCCTGGCAGAGGAGTTAACCGATCTAGGCATCAATGTGATATTACTAGCCCGCAAACCCCTGCTGCCGGCAATGGAAAAATCGCTTGACGGTAGAAAGGGAACCTACTCTTTTTTCAAAGGGGATATTCTCGACCCGGAAGGTCTCGATAGGGTTATCACCCAGTATAATATAGACTCGATTGTACATGCGGCGGTTATCACTCCCGACGAAGAAAGGGAGAAAGAGGAGAGCCGCTTCATTGCCCAGGTAAACTACATGGGAACTATAGAGGTTCTCGAGGCTGCCAAAAGAAACAAGGTCCAGCGGCTGGTATACACCAGTTCCGGTGCCACCTATGGAGACGCCTCCTTTCAGGATGAGTGGCTGGACGAGGAAAAAACCTACCCCAGGCCCAACGCCTTGTACGGCATCAATAAGTTTGCCGGGGAACAGGCCTCACTCCGCTACAAGAAAATCTTCGACATGAACGTGGTTATAGGACGGGTCGGAGGAGTCTTTGGTGCATGGGAGCGCTACACCGGTGTACGAGACACCCTCAGCGGTCCCTTTTTCGCCACCCGCGCCGCATACCTGGGAGAACACCCCGCGGTACTGCGCCCCGACAGCAAAGACTGGGTATACAGTCGGGACATTGCCAAATCGCTGGTTAAAATGCTCACCGCCGATACCCTCTGCTTTGATGTGTACAATTTAAGTTCCGGATTTATCTGGTCTGGCACGGCCTGGTGTGATAAACTGAAAGTGGCATTTCCTAATTTCGACTATACTATAGTCGATGATGCTGCAGCAGCGGACATTACCGATTTCGGTCAGAGAGATAGAAACCCGATGCGCATCGAACGGTTAAAAAATGATCTCGGATACACTCCGATCTACGATCTGGAAAAATCCTTTGAGGACTACATGGAGTGGATTAACAGCAATACGGATTTTTGGGTCAACCCATAAACAGTAATCCCTTATTATAGCCCCGAGGCGGTTTGTACTTCCCCGGGGTCTTCTTATGCATAATAGAGATACATTCTCAATATATTTAATTCTAAGTGGAGGCACAGACAGTTATGAGCGCAATACTCGGACAGCTGCTGGCAGTACTTACCGCAGCATGTTTTGCCGCAGTTTCGACCGTATGGTCGTATGTGGGAAAGCAAATCGGTTCAAACACGGTCACCCACATCCGCCTTTGGCTGGCCCTACCTCTCATTATAGTGGTGCATTTTTTCATGACCGGAGTTGCACTTCCCCTTCACCTCGACAGCACTGCCACAGTCCTGTTCCTCATTTCCGGTCTGTTGGGTTTTACCATCGCTGATCTGTTTATCTTTCGCTCTTTGGTACTAATAGGTGTACGCGAAACCCTGGTTATCCTTACCCTGGCTCCAATTCTGGGCACCATAATTTCCTGGTTTGCCCTGGGTGAAACCCTCACCTATCTGCAAATATCCGGTATTCTGGTTACCACCGGCGGGGTTATGTGGGTAATTTACGAGGAAGGTAAAATAAGAAACAAGGAAAAGTTGAACCTAGGGGTAAGCGGAGGGGCAAGTCCAGCTGGAGCAAGCGCAGTAGGTGTGAGCTTAGGGATAAACCAAAACAAAAACCTGGGAGTTCCCTTTGCTTTAGCCGGTGCCCTAGCCCAGGCTCTGGCAAACATCCTCTCCAAAGCCGGTATGTACAGCGATATACATCCCATCTCCGGAACCTTTCTCCGCATAATCGCCGGTCTGGCCGGACTGGTTGTTTTTTCTCTATTGCAGAAAAGTTTCATCGACGATTTCAGGAAAATGCGTAACCTCAGACTCACCGCTATCCTGGCCGGGGCTGCGCTCGTAGGCCCCATCATGGGGGTTCTGCTCACCCTCTATGCCCTGCGCATTGCCCCCGTAGGAATCGTCACCGCCCTCGTGCAGGTCAGTCCGATCCTCCTACTCCCCTTCGACTACTTCGTCCTGAAAAAGAAGGTAACCTCGAGAGTAGTTCTTGGAACCTTTATTGCAATCGGCGGGGCAGCTATTCTGTTTATCTATTAGCAGCTAGGCCTGCACTATTTGGTTGTAGCGGACTGCATCGATATTGCGGCTGGTCACTATCAACACCACTTTTTTTCCTCTCAAGTCCTGCAGGTGGTGCAGCAAGGCCGCCAGTCCAATACTCGCTGAGGCTTCCACCATCAGCTGCTCCCGTTTTTGAAAAAGTGAGACCGCTTCCTTAAGTTCCGCCTCACCCACAAGCACCACCTTCTCTACCAGGTGCTTGAAAATATTATAGGTCATTTCATTGACCCCGCTGAGAAGGCCATCGGCAATGGAGGGGGCCGGAGTTAAGCTCGTACAACATACTCCCTCATTCATCGAGCGATACGCCGCCGGAGCCGCTTCCGGTTCAACCCCGATAATTCGTACATTTGTTGAAGAAGATCTTACGGCAGTCCCGATACCCGAAATCATGCCGCCCCCGCCGATAGGGACTACCAGTGCATCTAAATCCGGTAAATCTTCGAGTATCTCAAGCCCCATAGTTCCTTGGCCGGACATTACTTTTACATCCGCATGGGAATGTACATAGGTACCCCCGTTCCGGGCTATAAACTCCTGGGCCGCTTCGTAGGATTCCTGATAATGGGCCCCCTTAAGAATGCAATTACCTCCCCACATCTCCACCTTTTGGATGTGGGTCTCGTCGGTACCTTCGGGCATAAAAATGTGGGTGGAAATATTTCCGTAGGTATGCGCGGCATAGGCAACCCCAATTGCATGGTTTCCACTGGAGGTAGTAACCATCCCCGCCTTACGCTGTTGTTCGCTCGAAGCACCTATCTTATTGAGAGCCCCCCGCACCTTAAAGCAGCCGCAGAGCTGCCAATTCTCCATCTTAAGGTGAACCTCAGCCCCCGAAATTTCACTTAAAGCTTTTGAAAACAGAAGAGGCGTCCGGTAAATATGCGGCTCAATCCGTTTTTTTGCAGCCCAAATGTCGTTACAACTAAAACTAACGGTCTTATTCATAGCCGCATGATATAAATATACATAAAAAAGAACAATACTACTTAAATCATATTCGCTGATAACTTAACTGCGCAGAAAAGTGTCATCCTCTCGTAACTAAAATAACTCGATGGTCATATACTTATCCGGATTCTCTTTCACATCCTTCACAAGGTTTTCCAGCTCCTCCAGCGAGCTGATAAGCCGGGTATACAGTTCCTCTTCCGTCATGACGCTGCCCACGGCTCCTTTCCCCGTCTGTATGCGCTGCAGCAGCTTATCCAGACGGCCGCTTACCGAACGGATTCGCGAGAGAGTGCCGTCTAAGTTCTCAGTTCCCCGTTCAAGCTGCTCCAGCGTCTCGGTTAAAGGTTCACGACTCGCCTCGGATAGAGTCCGCAGGGAAATTAGTGTGTTTTGCAGTTGACCCCGGTTTTCGGCAAAGGTCAACTCAACCTCCTTTGCCGCATCCCTTGATTCCTGCAGTAGAGACAGCAGTTCATTATGGGTCTCGTCTCCAAGCAGGGCATTCACATTTTTCAGCAGTTCCGTAAGCTGACCCTCTAGCCCGGTGAGCTGTGAACTTAGCTCATCGGTAAAACCGGTCAGTCCCTGCACCAAACCGCCGCCGGCAGCCCCCTCGACTCGTGCGCCCGCAGACAGATACTCAGCTGAGTTGCCGGGCTTAATCTTGACCACCTTTCCCCCCAAAAGATCCGTGCTGCCAATTTCAAATTTGGAGTCAGAGGGTATCTCCGTTACCTCTTCAAGGTTCAATTGCAGTACCACCGACTCCTGTGTGACATCTACTCCCGTCACTGTGCCTATCCTGACACCACGAAAATGAATCTCCGAGCCCCTTCCAATACCCTGTGCATTTTCTACCACCATATGGACTTGCATTCCCTTCGTAAAGAGGGCTGCACGCTCCAAGAATAGCATCCCCACTATAACTATTAGAGTCGCGATGGTGATGGAAATGCCGATAAAAAGTTCACTTCGTTTCTGTTTCATACATTCTCCAAAGTTCCATGTAAAAAATCCTTGAAAACCTCATCTTCCTGATCCCATATTTTACCTGCTTCACAGGTAAGCACAATTTTACCACCATGCATCATTGCAACCCGGTCCGAAAAATGGGGAATTGACGAGATATCATGACTGATGACCAGGGAACTGGTCCGAAGCTCCTCATCCAGCTTAATAATTAGCTCGGAAATCCGGCGCGACAGCACCGGATCGAGTCCGGTGGTAGGCTCATCATAGAGCAAATAGTCCGGCCTGGCAGCTATTGCCCGGGCGATTGCCGCACGTTTTATCATCCCGCCGCTGAGCTCTTCAGGATACATATTTTCAGTACCCTCCATACTCACCCGTTCGAGGCTCTCAATAACCATATCGCGGCGTTCAGGTTCTGATATCCCCTCCCGAATATTCAAGGCCAACTCAATATTTTCACCCACCGTTTTAGAATCCCATAAAGCACCCTGCTGAAAGACCATGGTCATTCTTCTGCGAATAGTGGTGTTAAACTCTTTTTCTGTAAGGCCGGTAACCTCTTTTCCGTCTACCTTGATAGAACCCGAGTCGGCAGACAGCAAGCCGATTACCAGTTTGAGTAGAGTTGTCTTCCCACAGCCGCTGATACCCATCACCGTCAATGTCTCACCCTTATTCAGATTGAGGTCTATCCCGTCGAGGACAGAATGGCTTTCAAATGTTTTTTTCAGCTCACGGATTTCAATCATTTCTTCTCACCCTCTTACCACACCATATAAAGAGTAGCTGAGATGATGTAATCGAGAACGATAACAGAGAGGGAGGACCAAATTACCGCCTTTGTCGTCGAATTACCAACTCCCTTTGCCCCTGCAGAGGCCTGCAGGCCAAAGAAGGAACCGAAAGCCGTCACTATGAACCCGAAAATCGATGCTTTAATAAGAGAGGTAAACACATCGCTCTGTACATAACTGTGACGCATGCCCCTTACAAAACCCGTCCACGTCATATCAACCGTAAAGTAGGAAGAGACAAAAGCCGCCAGGAGAGCCAGAAAATCAACAAACACTATCATCATGGTAAAAGCGATCACCCCGCTGAAAATGCGCGGCATTACCAGATATTCAATCGGGTTTATCCCCATGGTCCGCAGGGCATCTACCTGTTCGGTTATCTTCATGGTCCCCAGCTCGGAGGCAATCCCCGAGCCCACCCGGCCGGCCAACACAATTCCCATAATAATCGGGCCCATTTCTAGAAGAACCGTCCGTAGGATTAAGCCTCCCTCCACCCAGACCGGAGTAGTTTCGCTTATCTGAGTACCAATCTGGACCCCCATTAGCAGTCCCATAAATATAGACCCCACGCATATCAGAGGCAGCGAGCGTTTACCAATGTAGATATACTGTTCGATAACTTGATCCAGATAACGGGGCAAACGCCGCAAAGCCAAGAGGGCTTGTCCCGTCATGATAGTCAGCCGTCCATAGGTGATTAAAAATTTGAGGGTCAGGCGACCAATTAGTATAAATCCGGTTTCTACTCTCATATCTACTAATTAAAGCATAACAGATATACCTGTTTTTCCGCAAATTATCCGGGAATTGTCCGCAAAATGAGCAGAGCGGCTTTACGTTTCGCTGCTGCAATTATTAAATTTAAAGTAAAAATAAGGCAGCAAAGCATTACTAAATGTATAGGGAGTTGTATATGAGTAAAAATGTTACACTAGACACTTTAATTAACAATGGTTCGGTTCAAGTGCTGGATCGGCTGGTTCGTTTTAAGCCTGCCCGGAATTATCTTATTCGAAAGGGAGAACAGGTTCTCTACAAGAAGTTTGTAGAGGAGAACACGGATAAGGCGCCGGAGAAAGTGCAGATGATGCGCTGCCGTGCCATGGAAAACCTGCTCTATTCGATAAACCGGGCCATAGAAGAGAACCGCCTCTCGCCAAGTGTACGCAAGAGGGCGCTGGAAACCTTTGTTACCAATGTCCTTACCGGTGAGAAAGACCGCAT
>JAIPFV010000079.1 GCA_021736475.1 Spirochaetia bacterium
GAACCGGAGGCTTCAAATACAACATCGAAGCCTCCTGCGGCAAATAGTTCTGATGCTATCCCTTCTTCAGTTGGATCTATAGCCTTGCGTGCCCCATGGGAGAGGGCAAAGCTGCGTGGGAACTCTGCGGGATCGGCCAGGGTAATATCGGTGGCACCCAAAGCGGAGGTAACGGCAAGAACCATCTGACCGATTGTGCCGCCGCCGGTTATAAGAACTCGTGCTCCGGCAACAGAGCCGGCACGGCTTACTGCCTGAGCACCAACCGCTAGTGGTTCAAGCAGCGCTCCGGCGCCGTAGTCGACGGAGTCACTTAAAATGTAACAGTGACTAGCAGGAACGGTAACTTGCTCGGCAAATCCACCATCGATGTGGGGAATGGTAGCGGCAGTTCCGATGAATCTTAAGTTTGTGCACAGGTTATAGCGGCCTGTGCGGCAGTATTTGCAGTGACCACATTCAATGGAAGGCTCTACAGTAACCCGGTCACCGATTTGCAGGGTTGTAACGCCGCTGCCTACTTCAACTATTTTGCCGGAGAACTCATGCCCAAGGACCAGAGGTGCTTGAGGGATGAATTGTCCAATTTGGAATTGTTCGAAGTAATGAACATCGGATCCGCAGATTCCAACGCGTTTGACATCAATAACGACCTCTTCAGGGGTCGGCTGTTTCTTCGCACGAGCTTCTCTTCTCAAATCGTGTGGTCCATGAAGCACATGAGCATCCATTATTATCTCCTTTTATGAAAGCGCTTCTATAAAAATGAAGGATTATTTCAAGAATTGCAACCTGAAAAACTAAAAACAGTCTTCAATACTAGCCCTTTGGCTTAAAATTGAAGTTTATAACTAAAATATAACCGATATGGAACTAATAATGCCTGAAAATTTGTGTAAAAAAAGCTTGTGCTCTGCCGAATACCGTATTACAATCATCCCTTATAAAGAAAATTATGAAAGCGCTACCAAAAATAAGTTGTCCGATGAGGCAGCAAAAGAGGGAGTTAGATAAATGGCAAATGAAACAGTTACGGTGCAATCGGATGAACTAAAAAAATTGGTTATAGAACGGCTTATGGAAGTTGGGATGCCGCAGGCAGATGCGAGTACAGTTGCAGATGTACTGGTTTTTGCGGATTTACGCGGGACCCACTCTCATGGAGTTTTGCGGGTTGAGCACTATGCAAATCGTGTACGCAAGGGCGGAATGAACCTCACCCCGAACCTTTCATTACAGAGTATTAAACCGGCAGTTGGATTTGTAGATGCCGCTGGAGGTGTGGGGCACATCGCGGCTAAGTTCGCCACGGAAAAGGCTATCGAGATGGCCAAAGAGCATGGTGTTGCACTTGTCGGTGTTAAAAACAGCAGTCATTGCGGTGCATTGGCGTACTACATAAATATGGCCCTTGAGGCCAATATGATGGCTATGGTTTCAGTGAATACCGACGCAGTAGTTGTCCCTTTTGGCGGTAAGAAGCCCTTCTTTGGTACAAATCCGTTTGCTTTCGGTTTTCCCGGAAAAAACGAATCGGTTTTGCTGGATATGGCAACCAGTGAGGTCGCCTTTGGTAAGATTTTTTACGCACGAGAAAAAGATATGGCAATTCCCGAGGGATGGGCTGTGACCAAAGATGGGGAGTTTACCACTGATCCTCATGCTGCCTTTTCTTTGTTTCCCTTTGGCGGATACAAAGGGTATGGAATCAATATGATGGTAGAGGCCTTAACAGGACTCTTGGTGGGCGGGGTGTTTGGCCCGGATGTAAAACCGATGTACGATCAGCTTGAGTCCTACCGAAACCTCTCAAGTTTCCATCTTATTATAGATCCTACTCTGTTTGGCGGCGAGGAAGTCTATAATAAGGCCCAAGCTATGATTGACGGCCTGCATGCACAGCCGCCGGCACCCGGATACGATCAAGTAAAAATTCCCGGTGAGATAGAACACGAAGCAATGAAAAGGTCACTTTCTGATGGAATCGAAATTCCACGATCCATTTATGAATACCTGAAAGGCCAACAGTAGGAGGGTTTATGTCAGAGCGATCCGATTCGGTGGTACATGTTGTTGGACAAGTGAACCACGTAGTTCTGGTTATCGAGAAGACAATTTTGGTTGTCCTCATGGTAGGGATGCTCATTTTTGGTTTTTTACAAGTATTTTCCCGTTTCATCTTAAAAGCGCCAATCGGATGGTCGGAAGAGCTGCTCACCTATTCCTTTACCTGGGCAAGTTTCATCGGCGCCAGTGCGGCGATTTACACAAATTCACATTTTTCGGTGGATTTGCTCACTAAACACTTTTCCCCGAAGGTCTTGAAGGGGGCGAGGGTTTTTGTATGGGCCCTTATTTGTATTTTTTCGCTTTTCCTCGTAGTTATGGGAACACGGTTAACTATTGCAAACACTATTCAGCGGATGAATATACTGCCAATTTCGATGATGTGGGCATATCTCTCAATGCCGATTGCCGGTTTATTTATTTTTATTCACAGCATTGAAAAAACGATGGAAGTTATCCTTAATATCGAACCTGAACCACTGGAGGACGACGAATGATTGCAACGCTATTTATTGTGTTTATCGGTCTTCTCATGCTCGAAATGCCGGTTTCATTTTCATTGCTTATTTCAACAGTAGTCTCCATGGCGGCCTTCAGTGACATAGATTTGTTTGCAATTGTAGTGAAGATGTTTCGAGCCAGCAGTAATTTCAGTCTCATAGCCGTGCCGTTTTTTATTCTTGCCGGCGGTTTTATGGAGAACGGCGGAATTTCACGGAGACTGGTTACCTTTGCATCCAACATAATTGGCCACATTCGGGGCGGATTAGCCAATGCCAGTGTAATGGCTGCAATGTTTTTTGCCGGTCTCTCCGGTGCCGCTGCAGCCGATACAGCCGCCGTTGGAAGTTTGCTTATTCCTGCGATGAAGCGGAAGGGGTACGGAAAAGACCTCGCTACCAGTGTAATGGCAACGGCAGGCTCAATAGGTATTGTCATACCGCCAAGTATTCCTATGATCATTCTTGGAGTTACTGCAGGTATTTCGATCGGCGGGATGTTTATGGGCGGAATTATCCCGGGGATTCTCATTGGAGTGTTCCTGATGGCCTTGAACATCATATACACCAAAATTAGAAAAATTGATCCGGAACCGAGGGCCAGTTTTAAGCAAATTATGGTTTCGTTTTTTGATTCTTTTCTGGCTCTGTTCACGGTCATTATAATAGTAGGTGGAATTACAGCCGGTATATTTACCGCAACTGAAGCATCCGTTATTGCCGCCTTGTACGCCTTTATTATCGGTTTCTTCGTGTATAAAGAGTTGAAGTTCAAGGATCTTCCGCGAGTTTTAGTTAAGGCCTCTCTCACAACCGGGGTGGTGGTCTTAACAATTGCAGCTGCCTCGAGTTTTGGATGGGTGCTGGCGGCGGAACAGATTCCTTCTCAAATAGCCTCATTTCTCGTGTCTCTTAGCGATAGTAAATGGGTGCTGCTCATTCTTATTAACATATTCTTTATCGTGCTCGGCACATTTCTCGATCCTTCGGCTATCATAATTATTGTGGTACCGATTATATGGCCCGTGGTACAGGCTCTTGGTGTACACCCAATTCATTTTGGAGTAATGGCCATCACGAACATGGCAGTAGGGCAATGCACGCCCCCGGTTGGGGTTGCACTGTTTGTTGCCACAGGTATATCCGGTGCAAAGTTAAGCGACATAATGGGGACCTATGTAAGATACATAGGTGCAATGATTTTAGTCGTTCTACTGGTCACCTTTATACCTTCATTGTCGCTCTGGATACCTGAATTAACAGGTTATATTAGATGATTTTTTTAGGAGGTTTTATGAAAAAACTATGTGTTGTCTTGGTGCTGCTCCTTGTAGGAACAGTGGTTTTCGCAGGGGGACAGGGTGAAGATGCTGCTGAACAGAAAGTACAAACTTTACGCGTAACCAATACCCTGCCGATGGGTCACCCGATGAATATGGCATTGGAACAATTCGCAGCGGGTGTTGCGTCGAGGACTGATGGAATGGTCAAGGTTGAGCTGTTTCCGAACAGTCAGCTTGGTGGAAACGAAGAGATGGTTGAAGGCGTGCAGCTAGGTACAATCGATATGTGTAACCAGTTTGCCGGTGCCTTTGCAAACTATGTCCCCGAGATGGAAGTGCTTGCATTAGCATTCCTGTTCCAGAGCGAAGACCACCTCTATGCATCTCTGAATGGTGAACCTGGTGATATTCTTGCAGATGCCCTCAGCAAAAAAGGATTTGTTCCGCTTGGGTACTTCTACGGAGGCTCCCGCAGTCTGATGAACAACGTTCGACCGATTAACCGTCCTGAGGACCTTAACGGTCTGAAGATTCGGACAATTCCGACCAACATTACTTTGGAAGGTGTGAACCGCATGGGTGCAATTGCAACCCCGATGAGTCAGGCCGATGTATATTCAGCACTGGAACAGGGTGTTCTTGATGGTTGGGAAAACAGTCCGATTACTCTTTATACCCTAAGTCTGTACGAAGTTACCGATTATGTGTCCTGGACACGTCACTTTATGACACCGGATCTGTTTGCAATTTCCCAGAAGACCTGGGACAAACTTTCAGACGAAGAGAAAGAAATTATTAAAGAAGAGGCAACTTTGGCGGTAGAGTATGAACGGAGCATCTGGGCCGAAAACACCGAAGAGGCTATTGCAGCACTAAAAGAAGAGGGTGTTGAGTTCAACGATGTGGAAGATTTAGATGCATTTAGAAAAGCAACCAGCTCTCTGTGGAACGAGTATGAAGAAAAGTATCAGAATGGCCTGATCGATGCAGTTATTGCTGCAGCGCAATAGGTAGTCTCATTTTCATCACTCACAAGTGGAGGCAGGGCTCTTATGAGTCCTGCCTCATTTCTTATAGGAGTATACACACATGATATATGGAAATGTAAAAACGCATTCAGCTTTTCATCCACTTCCTGCTGTTCTTCAGCAAGCCATTAGCTATCTATCCGAGACCGACTTCGAGAAGTTTGATTTTGGCGTGTATCAACCAAACGAACAGTTTTCTGTTCAGGTGATTGATGTAACCACAAAAGACAAGCGCGACACAGAAGCCGAGGTGCATCGGAAGAACCTGGATATACATTATTCAATAAGTGGACAGGAGACTATACATTGCAGGGTAGCACCAACCGATCATAAGGTAACAACAGATAAGTTTGCTGAGCGGGACATCGGCTTCTATGATACCATGGATACCGAGGTTGAAATTCCCCTGAACAGCGGTGATTTTGTAGTGTTTTTTCCCGGGGAGATTCACCGACCGGCGTGTAGAAAAGGGCAGAAATCTGCTATAAAAAAGGTAGTTGTAAAAATAAGTGGAACCGATGTTACTTAGCGTCGTAGATCTGTAAATTGGGGAGAGTCGTGAATATTTATGATATAGCAAAAGAAGCGGGAGTTTCGATATCTACCGTATCCAGGGTATTGAACAACCATCCCAATGTAAAGAAACAGACTAAAGAAAATGTTCTTTCGGTTTTGAAGAAAAGCAATTATATTCCTAGCTCAGTCGCAAAAAGCCTGGTGAACAAGGCTACCAAGACCATCGGTGTGCTTGCCTCTGATATACGTCATATCCATTATGCGAATATCGCCTTTACAATTGAACAAAAACTCAGTACCTACGGATACAATGTGATTTTATGCAATACCGGAAATGATAAGTCGAAGATGAAAGATTACTTGCGTGTGCTTGCGGAAAAGCAAGTAGACGGGGTAATAATGGTCGGTTCAATTTTTTCCTGTGATCAAACCGCCGAGAGTATTCAACGTTACCACAGTAACACACCGGTGGTGATGCACAATACCAGTCTGCGGGGTGATAACATCTATAACATTTCCAGTGAAGAGGCCTACGGTATTGTGTTAGCTGTTGATTATCTCGTCCAAGAAAAGGGCATCAAGGATATCGCCTTGGTTTTGGATTACGACACCCCTGTGGTGTATCAAAAACATGAAATATACCGGGAGAAGCTTGAGGAGTACGGTATTCCGTATCTGAAAAAACGCGTAGTTAGAACACAAAGCGGGTTAAGTGGCGGAGTTGCTGCTATCGAAGATTTAACAAAGCATGGGGTTGATTTTTCCGCAGTGATCGGATGCGACGACATAACCAGTGTTGGTGCAATGCAGCAGCTGGAGAAGTATGGTCGCCGTGTTCCGGGTGATGTTGCAGTTATAGGGTTTAACAACACCCTTTTTTCTCAAGTTTCAACTCCAGCAATGACGGTGATTGACAATAAAGAAGAGATAACCGGAATTATGCTTTCCAGGGCAATGGGAGATGTTCTTAGTGGTCAACCTATCTCACCTCAAACGTTAATCTATCCCGAGCTTATACTTCGCGGAACCACATAAATATCCTACGATTGGAGAGAATAATGCATACAAGTATATATAAGTATGAGGACCTGAAAGAAACTGTTGTCAAATTGCTATCATCCGCCGGATTAGAGGCGAAAGCGGCGCAGGTGGTTTCGGAGATACTCGTAGAAGCTGACCTAATGGGTCACACCACCCACGGTATTAACCTCATGCCGGCATATGTAAATGAGTTGGTATCAGGAGGTATGCGGGCACAGGAATCGTTAGAAATTATTCAGGATAGCGGTTCTGCTGTGGTGTGGGACGGAAAATATATGTCCGGCATCTACCTCACGTACCTGGCAATTCAAGAGGCTTTGGAAAGGTCGAAGGAGCTGCCGGTTGTAACCTACTCAATTCGGCGTGCCCATCATATCGGATGTCTTGCTGCGTATATGCCGATGATAGTGGCTCAAGGCCGCCTGGGGATACTTGCTGCATCGGATCCAAGTGCACAGATGGTTGCCCCCTTTGGAAGCAAAACGCCGGTATATTCACCGAATCCAATTGCCGCCGGAATTCCCTCCGGACCTCATGGGCCGATAATTGTCGATATAAGTACTTCGGTAACCGCCGGTGGTGTAGTCAACAGGCATCGTGAAAACGGAACTCCTCTGCCGGGAAAATGGCTGTTAGATGCCGATGGGAATCCGACCGATGACCCCAATGCAACAGCTGGCGGTCGCTCCGGTTCGATGATGCCTCTTGGAGGTCTTGATGCCGGTTACAAAGGTTATGCACTAGGGGTGATCATTGAGGCTCTCACCTCAGGGCTCGGGGGATACGGGCGGCGTGATAAGCCCGATAATTGGGGAACTTCGGTGTATCTGCAGATATTCAATCCGGAGGCCTTTTCCGGCTTGGCTGCCTTGGAAGCGGAGATGGACTGGCTTTCTGAGGCATGTCGTACTGCAGAACCAAGACCGGGGTATGAAGAGGTTCGGGTTCCCGGAGATCGGGCGCTGGCAAGAAAGAAGCAGCAACTCGAGACGGGGGTAGAGGTAACCGACGCTATCATGAACAAGATCCGCGACCTCTGCGTTTCTGCCGGCATCAAAACACCAAAACCAAAGGATGAATAGAATGGATAAAGCGAGAAGAATAAAATGGGGCATTATCGGTGCCGGCGATGTCTGCGAGAAAAAAAGCGGTCCCGGCTTTTACAAGTCCCCCGGCTCAGAACTTGTGGCTATTACCAAGCGAAATTCAGAAGCGGCTGCAGATTTCGCGCAGCGGCACAATGTGTCGCGCTGGTATACTAAGCCGGAGGAGCTGATAAATGACTCCGAGGTAGATGCTGTGTATATTGCAACTCCACCTCATCTCCACCGAAAATTTGCGGAGCAGGCGATGCGGGCGGGAAAGCCTGTCCTGGTTGAAAAACCGATGGCAACCTCTGCTAGTGATTGCGATGCAATGATAGAATGCTCTATTGAAACCGGAGCTGCTCTTTGGGTGGCTTACTACCGTCGGGGTTTAGAGAAGTTTGTAAAAATAAAAGAGGCAATCGATTCCGGCAGCATCGGCGAACCGAGAAGCGTAGTGGTAGAGTTGAGCCAGGATAGAGCACGGTATGGAGCCGTAAGTGGCGAAGTACCATGGCGGGTGAATCCTGCTACAGCCGGTGCCGGGATAATCGCAGATATGGGCAGTCATATGCTCGATCTTGTTGATTGGGTGCTCGGTCCAATTTCTCCTGTCTCATCTTTGGCAGGCAATCTTGCCGGCGACTATACCGCAGAAGATATTGTCGCGGCAACTTTTACCACCCGGTCAGTGAGAGGAGTGTCTCAAAAGTCTGCCGGCCAGAGCATCTATACAATTGGAACTGCATTATGGGATTTTACAGGAAGGCGCGAGACTGACCGTACTGTAATTCGCGGCAGCGAGGGCACAATTGAGTATTCCTGTTTTGATGATGCACCGGCTCTTATTATCAAAGACGGGGAAACGAAGGAAATGGAACAGAAACCGTTTCCTCCCCATGTCCATCAGCCGCTCATAGAGCTGATCAACGATGAAATCCGAGGCGGTTCAAAGGCACCAAGTACAGCTACTAGCGGGGCGCGTACGAACCGGGTGCTTGAAGCTCTGGTGTCCGGGTATTATTCTCGGGTTGATAGGACTGAATAGAAAGTGGAGGGTGGTTCCCTGCAGATTTTTTCTCATCCCGAGCCGGCCTGGCTGATGTACAGGCCGAATCGGTTTGTGATGATTGTAAGGGATAAAGACGGTGTCCAGCTGCGAGCCCATTGTCCGAATCCGGGAAAGTTGACCGAGTTTCTGCTGCCCGGCCAGCCGCTGTTGATAGAGCGGCACCGGAAGCCTGAACGAAGTACCGACTGTACCGCCGTTGCGGTGGAGTATAAGGGAAAAATTATTTTTCTGTACTCTTCAAAGGCCAATGATATTGCCGGGTCTCTGGTGCTTCCCGGGCTCCATCCCCGTCAGAAGATTGTCCCTGAGTGGACGGTGGGCCGCTCACGCTTCGACTTTCTTGTTCGAGGTGCTTCGGAGCTGCTGGTGGAGGTAAAATCCTGCAGCCTTTCCGAGTACGGGGTTGCGATGTTTCCCGATACCGCGACTGCTAGGGGCAGCCGGCATGTGGAGGAACTTATCGAGTTGTCCACCCAGGGACGCGCGGCGGAGGTTCTGTTTATTCTCTCCCATGAAGATACCCAGCGCTTTATGCCCAATGCCCATACGGACCCGCTTTTCTGCCGAGCCCTTCACAGGGCTCGAGAGTTAATGCCGGTGAGGGCTGTATCGGTGGCAACCGACCGGCAGGGGTATGTCAGGGTGGTGGACGATAACATACCCATCGATACGGAGACTCCGGATGCGCTGGCCAAAGCCAACAGCGGGGTATACCTGCTTGTCATTCGACTGGATGTCCCCACGATAATGCCACTACCACGTATCGGCTCGCCTGAGCTGCAGCCGGGCTGGTATATCTATGTGGGCAGTGCCAAAACCAACCTGCAGCAGCGAATTGCCCGGCACCTGCGTAAGAGAAAGAAGCTGCACTGGCATATCGATTACCTGCTTCAGCAGAGTTCATCGGTGAAGGCCTTTCCTATCCGTACCGCCGCCGATCTGGAATGCACCCTTGCCCGAGATATTTCAAAAACCGCTGCAGCGGAGGTCGACGGCTTTGGCTGCAGCGACTGCCGCTGTAACTCCCATCTGTTCTTCTTTCCGGAGAACCCATTGCACAACCGAGAACTGCTGGAGGTCCTGTTTTATTACCGGCATGTAGGCTTTATGGGCGTGAGTAGAGGTTAATGATGAGAGGAATGTCCTTTATCTGGTTGAAGATGAAACCCGTGGAGCAGATTCGGCCACAGTAATCAACGGAAAGCTTTCAGGTGTAAAGGGCGTACCGTCAAAGCCCCCATAAAACTGTATTCGGCTGAAGCCGGCATTTTCTAAGAGTGATTCCAGTTCTCGGCGCTGTAAAGGATACAGTTCGACTGAATCTTCATAGGTTTTACCGCTCTGTTTTAGCTCTAGACGGGTTGTAAAAACGATCCTTATAACACCGCTTCCGATGCCCGAACCGGTGTTATAACTGTATTCTCGTTCAAAACGCAGCTGCGGAGTTTCTATTAACGGCAGCTTTTTCGGCTTCTCTTCCAGAAGATGGTCGTAGTTCAAAATCTGCAGCACAAGTTTGCCGTGGTGGGAGCTCTTGCCCCCCGTTTCCCCGGCCCGGCTAATATCACTGGTCCGAAGAAGGCGGGCGGCGGCCTGCAGAAACCGCTCTATTTCCACCGGTCCGGGCAAATGCACCAAGGTGTTCCCCAGGCAGGCGACTGTATCGAAACTGTCTGCTTCGAATTTTGAATCAATATCCAGCATATTCATCTCGTGAAAGCGCAGGAGGCCGGCTTTGGTATGTCGGTCGTGTCGGTTACGGGCCTGCTGGATCATCGACGGGTTCAAATCAATCGCATCCACCTCTATTCCCTTAGCAGCCACTGCTGCGGCCAGGTCACCGACGGCACAGCCCACCTCCAGCAGCCTAGGCCGCAGCTGCTCGCGGTTTTTTGTTAGAGTGGATTCAACGAAATGAATTTGCGATTCACTTACAGGAAAAATTTCTTCGTAAAATCGAGCTAAGGGATTGTACATAACAGCTACACCGCCGCTACTGGATCTCGTGCCCGCTGCCTCTGTAGCAGAAACACAAGGCCGTAGACTATCAGCGCCACGACAGACACCACATAGCGGTAACTCTCGGCGATTCCGAGTAAATTTGTGGTGTAGTAGGGCCGCAGCAGAATAAAGGTGGTCAGCAGCAGCAGTGCCCCTTCGTACCAGCGGTTTTTTGTAACAAAGTAGTTCTGGGTGAGCGCGGCAAAGCTGAACATGGCCACCAGGGTAGTAAAGAAAATCCAGCCGATCTTCCACCCGGTGGTGATGTTTACCAGCAGCAGATCGGTGTTGAAAATGAACATAAAGGGCAGCAGGGCTGTGCGGATATCGTAGGTAAAGCCCTGAACCCCGGTGCGGATAGGATTCGACTTGGCGATTGCCGAGGCGGCAAAGGCAGCCAGCCCAACCGGTGGGGTGTCGTCGGCCAGAATCCCAAAGAAAAACACAAACAGATGTGCAGCAATAAGGGGGAATACCACTCCGGAACGGGCGCCCAGGGTTACAATAACCGGGGCTGTCAGACTGGCCATTACAATATAGTTGGCGGTGGTGGGCAGCCCCATCCCCAGCAACAGGCAGGCGATGGCCGTGATTATCAGAATCAGAATAAAATTCCCGCCGGATATTACTTCGATTACCTCGGTAATAATGCCGCCCAGGCCCAGGGTCACCACTCCCACAATAATACCGGCGGCGGCCACAGCCACCCCGATTCCCATCATATTTTTGCCTCCGGCCACCAGGGAACGCCACAGCAGCAGTCCGCTGCGCTTAAGCCCCTCGGTGGGGGACTGCTTATCCCGTGCCGCGCCTATCAGGTTCTGTATCACTATCAGCGCCGTTAGGGCGGAGATAGCCCGGAACACCGCCAGCTCCGGGGAGCGGCGCATAAACACCAGTTCGTAGATAAGAAACAGGATCGGAATAATATTGTGGATTCCCATCAGAAAGGTTCTCCAGAAGGGGGGGATCTGCTCCTTCTTGAGGCCTTTCAAGCCGAGTTTGCCGGCCTCCAGGTGGGTAATATACATCAGAGCGATATAAGAGACCACCGCCGGAATAAAAGCCGCCTTCACTACCATCAGGTAATCGATATTGCAATACTCGGCGATAATAAAGGCCGCTGCCCCCATCACCGGAGGCATAAGCTGGCCGTTGGTGCTGCAGGCCACCTCTACCGCCGCGGCTTTATGGGCCGGGTAGCCCACCTTCTTCATCATCGGAATGGTAAAAGTTCCGGTGGTCACTACGTTGGCGATACTGGAACCGGAGACCATTCCGGTCAGCCCGCTGGCCAAAACTGCCGCCTTAGCGGGGCCGCCCTTGAACCTGCCCAAGAGACTAAAGGCCATTTGCACGAAATAGCGGCCCGCCCCCGCCTGGTCGAGCATTGCCCCAAACAGGACAAACAGGAAGACAATCGTGGCCGATACATCCAGGGGGATCCCGTAGATACCCTGGGTGCTGATGGTAATCTGGTTGATAAAGCGCGAGAGGGAGACCCCCTTAAAGGCGATCACCCCGGGCATGTAGGGCCCGAGAAAGCTGTACAGAATAAACACAATCGCCACTATCGGTAGTACCGGCCCCAGGGAACGGCGGGCGGCTTCGAGCACCGCCGCCACCAGGATAATCCCGATGACCACATCCCGGGTAATCAGAGCCCCCGGACGCATGCTAATGCCGGCGTAATCGATCACGATGTACAGGGCCGCAAGGGCTGCCACCATGGCCAGGACAAAATCGAGGGTGGTAATGCGATCCCGGGCGGACAAGTACCTTCCAAGCCGGCCCTTCTTCGGTTTTTTGAACATAGGGTAGCTCAGGTACACCAGGGTAATCGCGAAGCTCAGGTGGATAGAGCGGATGAGTACAGAGTTCAGAATCAGAACGCTGGCCAGGGAAAGCTGAAAGAGCGACCAGGCCGCTGCAATAATGGGTATCAGATACGCGGCCTTCCCCTGGATATGTTTTACCCCCAGTTCGGCCTCTTCAGCAATTTTAATCGCCGCTCTGGAGCCCTCATTAATGTCTGGGTTTTTGTCGATGTCCGGCTTCCCGTCCTTCAAATCGTTCTGCTCATTCTGCACACTAACCTCCCGCCGGCTTACTCGGAAATAAGTCCCGCTTCCTTAAAGTACTTCATGGCCCCGGCATGGTAGGGGGCGCTGTTGCCTTCCAGCATGTTCTCTTTTGTCAGTACGGCGAAGGAGGGATGCAGACCCTTGAAATCTTCCAGGTTCTCGAAGACCTCCTTAGTGATGGTGTATACAATGTCCTCGGGAACATCCGCAGATGTAACCAGGGTCGCCTTTACCCCGTAGGTAACCACATCACCGTCATTTTCGGCGGTCGGGTAGAGACTGGCCGGGATAACGGACTTTGCGTAAAAGGGGTATGTGCGGATCAGTTCATCCACATCGGTAATAGGTACAATCTTTACCTTCCGCTTTCCGGCGGTGGCCTCTTTTACCGAACCGTTGGGGTGGCCTACTGTGTAGAAGTAGGCGTCGATGCGCCCGTCCTGCAGCAGTTTGGCCGATTCAACCGCTTTTACCTGCTCGGCCTGAATGTCCGATTCCCAATCGAGGCCGGCATTGGACAGAGCGTCGATGGCATTTCCGCGGTTTCCCGAACCGGGGTCGCCGATGTTCACCCGCTTGCCCTTCAAATCCTCAATCGAGTCGATTCCGGCGTCCGCCGCTGCGATCAGGGTAACCGATTCCGGGTGCAGGGCGCAGACCGCGCGTAGTTTATCCTGGGGGTTTCCTTCCCATTCGGCCATTCCCTCCATCGCCTGGAACTGACGGTCCGACTGGGCAATACCAAACTCCAGATCCCCCGACATTACGGCGTTTATATTGAACACGGATCCTCCGGTAAATTCAACAGTGGCCTTCAAATTGTACTCGCTCTGCTTCTTGTTGACGGTGCGCGAAATAGCGCCCCCTGCAGGATAGTACACGCCGGTCAATCCGCCGGTTCCGATAGTCACAAACCTCATTCTCTGCGACTGGTCACCCTCTGCTCCCTCGGCCTTTCCTCCGCAGGAAGCCAACAGCAGCGCGGTCATCAGGACCATCGCCACGAGCACAAAAAACTTACTTCCTTTAATGGCATCTCCTTTATATTTTTATACACTATTTGAGATTAAACCCGCTAAAAAGTCAATAAGTTTTCCTTTTCAACTCCGATGAATTGTATAGAGGTGGCGGTTTAATTTCGTGGGGGAGTAGCCGAAACTAAGCACTTTTCTTCATCTCCTCATCAGGGTTCCAGTTTAGGACGCGCACATATCCATCTGCTTCCAGGTTGAGTCTCATTGGTCTTCAAAGTACTTGCACCAGAGCCAGATTAAGGAGTGCGCTTTATCAATAGACCATCGCATTCCGGCCATCTTCATTCTTTTAGCTTAGCCGGCGTTTTCGAGTACCGGTAGAATGAAATACTGGAGAATCTTCATTGATGCCAGCACTGCAACTCCATTGAGAAGCAAAAAATTGACCTTTTTGTAGCCACGTACGGTGAGTTTGGACGGGAGTAAGAAGTCTTTCAAGTGTCCGTTTGACCTTTCCACGGTCGAGAGTATACGAAATCGCCTGGCCTCTGCCTCATCCATCGGACTACAAGATGCTTTGTGTCTCTTGTTTCGATCAATAATGGCCACTCGACCCTTTACTTCAAAATAGACACGGATTTGTGGAGCATTGTAGGCCGTATCCATAAGCGAATAAAGGTGAGTAACATTCCTCTCTGTGAGTTTTTACAACGGAATTGCTACCTGTGAATCATGCACATTCGCACCGGTTACTACCGCTGCCACCGGAACTCCTATATCGATCACTTCAAGGTGTAGCTTGTAACCTTTCTAAAACTGTATATTGCCCTGACTGTTTTGTTTACAACCCCAGGAACACTGCTTATAGAGTTCATTCAGAGCAAATCCTGATGAATTAGAAAATTGGCGCTCAAGTCGCTTTTTTCTCTTTCGCGATCGTTCTTCGCCCTTACGAGTTCTACCCCTTCAGTACTTTTGCTTCACCTCGTTTTTCTTGTTTTTCGGTTTCTCTCGAGCTTCTATCTCCGTAGAATCATGGGATATATGAGCAACAAGACGTCCCCGGTGATATTCCCTCACCATACGATAGAGTGATTGTTCAATAATATGAGTATCTTCGTACTCGGAGAGTCTACGGGAGAAAGTAGCCGGACTCGGTACGGTTGTAAAACCGCATATTTTCCTCAATGAACTATCACTTCTCAGGCGCTGCAGGAGCCTATAGCTTGAATCGATTCTCAGAAAAGCCTTCGCGAGAAAAGCCCTGATAATCGGTATATCCTGGGGGGGGCTACGACCTCTGCCCTTATAGCTTCTCTCGAATTGCGGAATATGCTCTTCTATCACACTCAACAGTGCAAGAAAGCTACGGTGTCCGACACGGGTATCAGAATTACCGATGATCAAAAGGGGCATGGAGCCTTTTGTCGATGCTTTCTGAAAAACTCGGCAGGCTGCCGAGTTTAAAAATCATGTGATGATGATCCTGTTTCCTACTTTCTTACCCACAGCACAACTTATCTAATGTATATTGTAAGGTCTCATTGTATCGTCGAAAGTTTCGGCATCTCACAAAAACTTTCACAATTATCATACCCATTTCTTATAGTGCTTTACGGAAATAAGAGTTTCTGAAGCGTCTATTGTATCTATATTTCCTAATCTTTCGTTGATAAAATCATAAAGACTATGAGGATTAATGAAAGCTTCGACAAGTAGGTCAAATCTACCTGTGGTAAGGCTAACGGAGGTTACTTCTTCAAGATCGGAAATACGTTGCGCTGTTTCATCCCATCCTTTGTGAAGAGCAACCTTCACAAGTGCGTAGACGACTTGTTTGTCGCTTCTGAGGCTGGGATTAGTGAGACCCTGAACTTTGAGAATACCTTTGTTTATCAATTTTTTTAGCCGGTTTCTTACAGTTCCTTCCGCTATGGAAAGATGTTTGGCTATTTCCTTATTGGAAATCCTTCCGTTTTCATGCAGTAACTGCAACAACTGATAATCTATAGTGTCGAAATCCATACTAAAACTCCATTTAACTGTGTAGATTTCTATTTTATACCAAATTATTCATAAATTAAAACCAATTTTTCTTGACGTATATTAGAGGGTAAATTATAATATACAAAATATAGGCATATAATTACGAATTAAGATAAAAAAATACTATAAATTGTTTTATTATGATAATAAAGGAGGGAAATATTATGTT
>JAIPFV010000080.1 GCA_021736475.1 Spirochaetia bacterium
CATACTGATCTCCTGCTTTAGATCGGCCAGCAAGTCCAGGATTTGTGCCTGAATGGTTACATCCAGGGCGGTGGTTGGTTCGTCGGCGATCATAAGTCCGGGCTCCGGCGAGGCTAGGGCCATCGCAATCATCACCCGCTGCCGCATTCCTCCGGAAAGTTGATGGGGATAACTGTCTATCCGGCTCTCCGGTGCCGGTATCTTTACCAGGGTAAGTAGTTCCAGCGCCCGCTGCCGGGCTTCTGCTTTGGTAATATTCTGATGTGTGAGAAATACATCAGATATTTGGTCGCCTACTTTAAACACCGGGTTCAGGCTGGTCATGGGTTCCTGAAAAATCATAGAGATGCGTTGACCGCGAAGTTTACGGATCTCCCGCTCGGACAGAGTTAGTAGATCGCGCCCTTCAAAGAATATTTTTCCGGCATCAATTTTCCCCGGCGGCATCGGTATCAATTGGTTGATGGAATGGGCAGTAACCGATTTGCCGCAGCCGGACTCTCCGACCAAAGCCAGGGTTTCGCCCTTTTGAATATCAAATGAAATATCTCGTACAGCCCGCACGACTCCGCGCTGGGTGTAAAAGTTTACTTCAAGGTTTTGTATCGACAGCAAAGTTGATTCATCCATACCTTTAGTCCCTCAATTTCGGATCGAGAATGTCCCGCAGCCCATCACCGAACAGGTTAAACCCTAGTACGGCAAACAGGGTCGCTATACCGGGTAGGGTGACAATCCACCACGCACTGGTGATAAACTCCCGCGAGCTGGCAATCATCAGGCCCCATTCAGGGGTCGGTGGCTGAGCGCCCAAACCGAGGAACGACAGTGCGGCGGAACTTAGAATAGCTTCACCTACACCCAGGGTGGCCTGTACTGAAATTGGTGCCAGACAGTTAGGGAGAATAGAACCGAACATCAATTCAAAGTTCGAAGTTCCGATGGAGCGCTCGGCAGTTACGTAGTCGCTCTCTTTTTCCGCCAGTACCGAAGCACGCACCAGGCGCACATAACGGGGTATCTGACTTATACCGATTGCGATCATGGCGTTAGTAAGCGAGGCTCCTAAAATGGCCACAATTACAATGGTCAACAGTACGTAGGGAAAAGCCAGCATAATGTCTATAATTCGCATTACCAGTTTATCGAACCAGCCCCCGTAATAACCGGACACAACTCCTATCAACAGCCCAAAAATCAGAGCGATCCCCACCGAGACAACCCCAATTATCATGGAAATGCGTGCTCCATAGATGAGGCGGGATAACATGTCACGCCCCAGACTGTCGGTTCCCAGCAGATAGCCCTCAGTGAAAGGAGGAGCTTTGCGCATTGAAATGGTCTGTTCAAGGGGGTTATGCGGGGAAATAACAGGTGCAAATATTCCGACAAACAGGAACAACGCAATCACTATTAAACCGGCAATTGCAGCCTTATTACGCCGCAGTTGATGAATAGACTCCTGCAAGAAGGTAGGTTCATCGGGTACATCGAGTTGTTTACCTATAGGTGGAAGCCTGTCGGCGGATCTTTCCATATTTCGTTCTCCGTGTTCATTTCCGGTTTTCATTTACTGCAGCCTTATCTTCGGGTTCACGATTGAGTACAGGATATCAACCACCAAGTTTATCAGCACAAAGGAAGTTGCTATTACTAAAACCCCACCCTGTACTGCCGGGTAGTCCCGGGCTTCAATTGCCTTGTATATCCACTTCCCGATTCCCGGCCAGGCAAAAATGGTTTCGGTAAGAATAGCCCCGGAGAGCAGCAGTCCAAACTGCAGCCCGATAATGGTTACCACCGGCAGCAGGGCATTCTTGAGAGCGTAGCGGTAGACTACCCTTTTTTCTGCTATACCGGCCGATCGGGCTGTCTTGACATAATCCTGCTTCAGTACTTCAAGCATACTGCTGCGGGTAACTCTGGCAATAATTGCCAGGGGGATAGTACCAAGGGCGACCGCCGGCAGGATCATATGCTTTAGACTTGAAATAAGGAATTTGGGGTCACCGTCCCGAACCCAATATATTAATGTATCGAGTATGTAAAAATTGGTAATTGCTTCAAAATAGTAGCGAATATTTATCCGTCCACCCGTAGGAAACCAGTTTAAGCCTACAGAAAATATCATCATCAAAACTAATGCCAGCCAGAAGACCGGCATGGAGACCCCGAACAAGGCTCCCACCATGGACGTGTAGTCGATCCACGTATTCCGCCGGGTGGCGGATAAGACTCCTATGATGATACCGAGGGTAGTAGCAAAGAGCATCGCGAAAAAGGCCAGCTCTATGGTGGCCGGGTAAAGCTCTTTAATTTCCTCGCTTACTTTACGACCGGTTTTTATGGACTCCCCAAAATCAAATTGAGCCATATTTTTCATGTAGATACCGTATTGCTCGATTAACGGCCGGTCCAATCCAAGTTCAGACCGCAGCTTTTCCAGCTGAGCCTTATTGGCCCGCTCTCCAAGCATCACCCGCGCCGGGTCTCCTGGAGAAAGGGCTACCATGGCAAACACCAACGTCGCGACGCCGATCAATGTCGGTATTAATAAAGATACTCGTTTTAATACGTATTTAAGCATTCTGCATCCATTATCTCACATAATAAAGGAAACAGAGGCCGCAGGGCCCCTGTTTCCCGGAATTTTTCTTCTTCAGAAATTTTATTGGTCCAACCACACGCTGTAGAATACGCGCTTTCCAACGGGGGAGAGCTTGAAATTCATTACGTTGGGCTGCATCGGTTCAGAAACGATTGAATGAGCGACAGGTACCCAGGGAGCCTCTTCATGAAATACTTCCTGAGCCTCCATGTACAGCTCTGTTCGACGCTCACGGTCAAAGGTCTCTTTAGCTTCAATAATCAGCTCATTAAACTCCTCGTCCTTCCAGAACGCAATATTTCCGGCGGGAACTTCAGCTGCAGCTGCCGAAAGCAGTACAAACAGGAAGTTGTCGGGGTCACCATTGTCACCGGTCCATCCCAGCAGAGCTGTTTCGTGCTCACCGGAGTCGGTACGGTCGAGGTAAGTACCCCAGTCGTAGCTCACTATTTCCGCTTCAACACCGATTTCTTTCAGTTGAGCCTGCATAATTTCGGCTACTTTACGTCCGTCAGGGAAGTAGGGACGCGCCACCGGCATTGCCCACAGGTCGGTTTCAAACCCGTCGGGATATCCGGCTTCGGCCAGCAGTTCTTTAGCTTTTGCAGGATCGTAGGGATAGGGTTCAATTGAATCATTGTAGGACCACATTGTTGGAGGAAGCGGGTTCTTAGCTGGTGTTCCGGCCGAACCGAATACTGCTTCAATTATTTCATCTTTGTTAATGGCATAGTTGAAGGCCTGACGTACACGTTTGTCATCGAAAGGCTCTTTCTGAGTGTTCATAGCCAGGTACCCAACGTTTAGACCGGGCTGCTGAATAACTTTGATGTCCGGGTCAGCCTTCATATCTTCGATATCCTCGGGAGAGGGGAAGTCCAAAACGTCGATCTCGCCCTTCTGCAGTGCCAGATAACGGGCCGTAGGATCGGGGATTACCTGAAGAATCAGGCGGTCCAAATATGCCGGGCGGCGCCAGTAATTCTCATTTTTCTCGAGTACAATATTAGAGTCCTTCTGCCAGGAAACAAACTTGAAGGGTCCGGTTCCGACGGGGTTACTCTTAAAGTCTTCACCGTATTTTTCAACCGCAGTGGGGCTTACCATTGCGGCAAAGTCCATCGCCAGGTTTGCCAGGAAAGGGGCTTCTACCTTTTGAAGATCGATACGAACAGTATACTCATCCACCGCCACAATATCTTCAACGATATTGCTCATGTCCATGTAGCCCCAGTATTTCCAGGGTCCCAGATCATAGTAGGGATGGTCTTCCCACAGCTGTCGTCCCAATGAGAAGACCACTGCTTCTGCATTAAAGGGAGTCCCGTCATGGAAGGTTGCATCTTCTACCAGGTGAAAGGTGAAGGTGAGGTTATCATCGGAGATATCCCAGCTTTTTGCTAAAGCCGGCTGAATTTCGGTAGTACCGTTCTTAAACTCAACCAGATTGTCAAAGATCTGGGTAGTAGCGTAAAACGACTCTCCGTCGGTTTCACGGGCCGGATCCAGTCCAACGGAGTCTCCGCCGCGACCAAAAACCAGAACGCCTCCGGACTGAGGCCCCTCAGTTGATTCTTCGGCAGCTTCTACTTCTGCCTGGCCTGCATCCTGTTGCCCACCTGCAAATACGGTGAAGGCAAGCAAAAAGATCAGTAGTACATTAAATGCTTTTTTCATTCTACACACTCCTTTTTTTGAATATAGCATGAATACTCATTATTCCAACCGCCCCCCTATTTGTCAATCGATTTTAGCTGTTTTCTTCCCTATCTGTTTCAATCACTTCAGCATTTGCTGCATATTTACTGATTTAATAAGCGTATTGATATTTTAGAGTTTTACCGGCGCCGCAGCCGGAAAGATGCCAATACTCCCAACATAGCCGCTACCAGTACCGCCGGTACGCCCCAAAACCAGGTATAGCGCACACCTCCATTCACCGCGGAAATATCGAACACGGCGCCGGCAACCAAACTGCCGAGGAAATTTCCCACTCCCATGGTAAACAGGTTAAACAGCTGCTGCACCCCTGCCCGAGACTCGGAGTCGGTAAAGCTGTCCACATAGATGAAAGCGGTGGAAAAGAAAAAGGCAAAGGCCGGCCCGTGAAAGGCAATACCTATATAAGCAGGAACCGCACTCTGGGTAACCGCGCTGAGGATAAGAAAGGCAAAGCGGGCCAGTTCCATGAATATGCCCATTAACAGCATACGCCGATAGCTGAAACGCGCGAGCAGAGCTGCCATCGCCAGCATCGAGAGCAGCTCAGTGGCCTGTCCCAGGCTCATGGCCGGCATGATGGCCGATTCGGACACTCCGATTGCATCCAGAAAGGGGCCGGTACCAAAGTAGTAGTACTTGTCTACCATTTGTACCACCAGCCCCACCACAGCCACAATCAACACCCGGGGCTGCAGAAGAATACGCAGGGCAGCCCGGGGTATTAGCTCCCGGCGGCGTGGTCCGGCCTGGGGCTTAGGAGCCAGAGTCAGGGCATAGGCGCCTAACAGAGAACTCACCAGGGAGGTGAAGCGCAGGGCATCTCCCACCACGCCGCCGGGGCGGTCTAACCACAGGAAACTGAAGAACCACGCGGCCGCAATCCAGCCGGCGGTGCCCCACAGACGAATGCTGCTAAACTGTCGGCGTGCATCAGGGGCTTGATGGAAAACGATCGCATTTGTCAGGGCCACCCCCGGTCCAAAGAGCATCTGGAAAAGAATAAAAAGGAAAAGAAAAGGAAGGTACTGATCCTGCATGGTCAGCAGCCACATCACCCCTGCGCTTCCGATTTGAGAAATCGCCAGAACCCGTTCTGCCGATAACAGTCGATCGGCTATAAACGAACCGATAAGCGGTGCCGCTACCGCCGAAAGAGCCGACATCGATAAAATAGTTCCGGTCTGCACGCCGCTAAAGCCAAGCACCTTGTTAAGGTAGAGGCTGAGCAGGGGTATATGTGCACCGGCAGCCACATAAAACAGGAACATCATGCCCGAAAGGCGCAGATAACTGCGAGGTTGCATGTATTACGCCTCCGGTGCGTGTCGTAATTCTTCGACAAGCTCGGGAAATTGGGAAAGCAAGCGCTTTAAAGCCTCCAGGTTAAGGGGAGTTACATGTTGTTCAAGCAATTCTCCGTACTCCGTTAAGGCCTCTGCCTGATATTCTTCGCCTCGCTTCTGCAGCAGCAGGCTGAACTCCCGTACATCATCCATAAACAGGGAATCCGCAATTCGGTTCCACTCTTGCATACCAGGTCCGGCAAGCCACTCCAATAGTTCCACTTTAGAGGAAAGGGGCCGGGAAAAATCCACCATAAGGCTCTCGCTTTGTTCAACAGGTTGTTCAGCAGGTTGTTCAATCTGTTGTTCAACAGGCCTCCCTGGACCGCCCGTCGAGGTGCTGCCGGGAGCGGAGCTACCCGCCAAAGGCAGATGGGAAAAGTGTACGATAAAGGTACTCCCCTCACCGGCCTCACTTTGCACGCTAATGCGTCCATTCATCGCTTCGGATAGTCTGCGGGTGATGGTAAGTCCGAGGCCGGTACCGCCGAAGCGCTCCTCCTGAGCCCGCTGCTGGGTAAAAGCATCAAAGATACGTTCATGCTCTTCCGAGCCGATGCCAATCCCGGTGTCGCTAACGAGAATCCGCAGGTCCGCGCTGTTCTCATTCCGCTGCATCCCTTCGATCCTGAGGCTCACCTTCCCCTGCTCGGTAAATTTAACCGAATTCCCTACCAGATTGTAGAGAATCTGCCGAAAGCGGTGTGCATCTGCGTACACTTCAACCGGTGTCCCAGCTTCTATTTCGGCCTCAAATTCCAGCCCCTTTTCACTTGCCCGGTAGCCGTACATCGATTCGATGTCACGCAGCAGCTCTTCCAGGTTCATCGCCGAATTGTGAATTTTCAACATACCCACTTCCATGGCGGAAAGGTCGAGTAGGTCATTGATCAATGCCAGCAGTTGAGTACCACTGCGCTTGATGGTATCCAAAAATCCATGAATAGTCTCATTCTCGCTGTGCCGGCGAATAAGCTGGGTATAACCGATAATTGCGTTCATTGGGGTTCGGATTTCATGACTAATATTGGCAATAAAGTCACTTTTGATCCGGTTGGCGTGCTCCGCTTCCTCCTTAGCCTGGATCAGCTGGGTTTCAACCCGTCGCCGCTCATGAATCTCTGTCTCCAACTGCTCAAGACGCCGACGTTCTAGCTCCTGGGTTTTTAGCTCGAACCTTCGTCGCTGTTCACGATTGATCATTTGCAGAATCAGGTACAACAGCAGAAGCCCTACCAGACCGTACAGTACATAGGCGGTAGAGGTCCTCCAGAGCGGGGGCACCACCTGTAAACCAATCGATAAACCGGCCTCATTCCAAATACCGTCACTATTCGAGGCTTTGACCCTAAAGGTGTACTCACCGGGAGGGAGGTTAGTATAACTGGCGTAGCGGCGGGTTGCGGGATATACCCAGTCTTCATCAAACCCTTCCAGCTTATACGCATATTTGTTCTTCTGAGGATTCACATAATCCAGGGCGGCAAACTCAAAGGCAATGAACTTGTCCTTATAGGATAACTCAATCTCATCCACCAACTGCAGGCTCCGCCCGAAATCTACCTCTCGGTCAAAGACCCTGAAGGAAGTAAGGCGAACCGGGGGAACATGCTCATTCCGGCTAAAATCCCCCGGCTTAAGTTTGTACAAGCCCTCGGTGGTACCAAAGTATAGCTCATTTGTGATTTCGGACTCAAAGTGTCCCCGGGAAAACTGTTCTGCCCAAATTCCGTTATCCTCGTCGACTATTTGAAACTGCTCAAGCTCCGGATCAAATACCGCCAGCTGACCCATAGTGCTGATCCAAAGCCGCTTTTGCTGGTCCTCCAGAATCCCGTAAATAGTATTGGAGGGAAGCCCATCCTCCTGCATATAATGGGTAAATTTCTCTGTGTCCGGATGATACAGGTTCAGTCCGCCGCTCACCGTACCTATCCACAGACGCCCCTGACTGTCCTCGTACAACTCCCGGATAGTATTGTTGGTGAGGGTGCCGGGATCGGTCTCGTCGTGATAATATCTGATAAAGCTTCCGTCACTCCTGTCAAAGCGGTTTAATCCGTTGTTTGTACCAATCCACAGGGTCTGATTACGGTCGATCAGCATATCGTACACCAGGCTGTCGCTGAGGCTGTGTGGATTTTCCGGGTTATGACGGTAATATTCCATCTGTCCACTGGAGGGATAATAGCGGGCCAGACCGCTACTGTAGCTTGCTATCCAAAGCGATCCGTCAATATCTTCGGTGATACCGTAGACTATCTGATCTTTGAGCGGGGTGGCATGCTGCGGGCCGAACCAGCGCTCAAATTGGTCGGCTTCCTTATCATAACGGTTGAGCCCGTCGTTGGTGCACACCCAGATATTCCCGCGGCTGTCTTCGAAAATATCGGTCACTATATCATTGCTCAAGCTATGGGGTTTTTCCTCGTTGTGCCGGTAATGGGCCATACGGCCGGTCTCTGCATTGTAACGGTCAAGCCCGCTATTGTAGAGGCCTACCCAAAGAACCCCGCGGGAGTCCTGAAACACCGCGTTTACCTTGCCCTCGCTCAAGCTTCCGGGATCATCGGGATTGTTCCGCCAATAGGTAAAGTCATTGTCGGGCTGCCGCAGCTTATTAATCCCACCGCCGTTCGTCCCGATCCATAGTACCCCCGACTCGTCATAGTGCAGGGAATATACAATATTTTCGCTTATACTAGATTTATCGTAGGCGGAGGAGGTGTACTGACGGGATTCTCCGCTTTCAATCTGAAATTCTATCAACCCTCCGCCCCAGGTACCGGCATAAACTACTCCCCCTTTTTGGGTATTGAGCACGTAGGTTCGGTTGTCCGGAAGGGTGTAGTTGCTACTGTTGCCAGTCTCTATGTCAAACTTGCTTAACCCCCCGCCACCCCAGGTTCCCAGCCACAGCTTCCCCGGTTCGCTTTGAGCAATTGCCATAACGTTATTGTTGCCAATGCTCTGCGGATCCTCTTCAGAGTGGGTATACACGGTAAAATCGTCGCTTTCAGGGTTGTAGCGGTTCAACCCTCCATAAGTACCCAACCAAACCCTTCCCTTACGGTCTTTGGTAATTGCTCTAATGGTGTTGTTACTGAGGCTATTCGGATCTTCCGGGTCATGGGCGTAACGGGTAAAACCGCCGGACTCCGGATGAAAGAGATTTAACCCATCGAGGGTACCTACCCATAAACGACCGTCGTCATCCCGCAAAATCGAAACAACCACATCGTCCGACAGAGAGGAGGGGTCTCCCGGCACATTTTCATACCGGGTAATCTCTCCGGTCTTCAAATCAAACCGGTTTAAGCCGTTGTAAGTTCCTACCCAGAGGATATCCTTTGAATCCATACACAGGGTCTGCACCAGATCGTGGGACAGAGAGTTTGAATCAAAGGGCTGCTTTTTATATGTCTTAAACTCGTATCCGTCATAGCGGTTCAAACCGCCCTGCGTACCGAACCACAAAAAGCCTTGAGAATCCTGAACTATACTGGACACTGCCATGTTCGAAAGGCCGGTGGATTTATCAATATGTTCAAAGTACACATTCGCTTGCTCAGCATTTTCTTGAGTATCTTGAGAAAATCGAGTATATTGAGTTACTTGAGTAAAAAGAGGAGTAATAAAGGGACTGCAGATGAGCAACGCTAATACAAAACCGGTGAAAACCCAGGAATTACCTTTCACTCTTCTTCCTCCTCGCTCAGGTGGGGGTACATTTCGTTCATACAAACGGGACACAACCCATGGCTAAACTCAGCCTCGCTATGTTCGCTCACATAGTGCTCAACCTGCATCCAATACCCATCATCATTGCGTACTTTCTTGCAGTGGGCACAAATGGGAATAATCCCGCGCAGCTGCTTCACCTCCTTCAAGGCTTGCTGCAGCTGTTGGATCAATGCAGCCTGCTGTTCCCGGGCTAGCTTCAGCTCCACATGGGTCTTCACTCGAATGCTGACCTCCGCATCCTCAAAGGGTTTGGTAATGTAATCAACCCCGCCGGCCTCAAAGCCCCTCACCTTGTCTTCAAGATGCGCCCGGGCAGTGATAAAGATGATGGGAAGGTAATAATCATTATGAACTGATAAGATATCTTCGGCTAATGCAAACCCATCGCCGTCCGGCAGCATGACATCCAGTAATATGAGATCCGGCACCTCTTTCTCAATTGCCTTATACATTTCGGCGGCATTCAGAGCAATTGCAAAGCGATAGGGATTCTGTGCCAATACAGAATAAAGAATCTCAACATTCTCAGGAACATCATCGACAATCAGAATCAATGGATCTTTTTTACCAAGCGCAGGTGAATCTGGAGTATTCATATGTAAAATAATAAAGAAGTATCAATATAATTTCAATTTAATACTATCCCATTTTACTCCATTTTTAGGGTTCTGTCGCGACCCCGGTCGCGAGCCCGGTCACACAGCGCTCCGAGAAAGAAAAGTACAAAAACACCTATAAAAGTATAAATCGATCCGAGGGATGCACCCAGGACATTTACTAATACCGCGATTATCGCACCTCCAACTACCGTAAATACTCCGGCACATACCCCTCCAAGCTTCCAATGAAACAAACCAATGTACAGCGGCAGAAAAACTAAGAGTATCCGCGAGGAGGAGACCGAGAGTTCAACCAGATAGTCAGGCCGCAAAAGAGAAAAAAGAAATACGAGCAGGGTCATTACAAAGGTAAAAACCCTTCCAATGATCATGTTTTTGCGCATTCTGAACACATCACGGGTCATCATCGAGGCCAGAGTAAGAATAATTGAGTTTGAGGTAGATACTGAAGCAAAAATAATACTCAAGCCGAGGGGTAGGGCTAATACCGCTCCCATCCTGCCCATCAGTTGCACAATGACGGTATCGCGATCTTCAATCATCGGCAGCACTCCATCCAGGGTACCCGCTTTGGCGGCAAAGCCTACCACGGACACAATTACTGTATAAACTAGACCGAAGGAGGCAAACAGAATAATCATTTTTTTGATCCCCGCCGGGTCTTTAATAATAAAGAGGCGCTGTACCACCTGCGGGTTGGTCAAGGCAAAAAAGGCCCAGGGAAGGGTAATGTTTATGAAAAAAAGCGGAGTCCATACCTGGTTTGGAAAGGTGGACATTTCAAGACCTTGAAACTCCTGACCAGTCCATGCCAGCACAGCAATTGCAACGGCCATCATAAAAAATCCCTGCAGAGCATCGGTCAAAGCTACACCTCGAAGTCCGCCCAGAAATGCCCACACAAAGATAATGAGAGAGGCGATTGTCACTCCAGCCACAAATCCAATTCCATAATTTCCAAACACCAGGGCTAAACCGATGACCTGTACCGATGCATACGGAATCAGAGCTACAAATGCCACTAGTGCGCCTAAAGCCTCGGTCACCTTGCCATAACGGTCGGCAAACATCTCCATTGGTGAGACATAGCCCTCGGTTTTCCCCAGGAGCCAAATGCGCTTACCGTAGACAACCAGTATTAACACTGTGGCGGCCAGGTATACCAGTTCGAAGATCATCGCTCCTATACCGGTACCATATGCCATTCCAACCAAGCCGACCATCATAAAAGCCGAATAGGTAGTAGCAGCATAGGTAAGAGCCGTTACAATCCAGTGCGCAGTCCGTCCGCCGATAAAGAACTCTTCCTGGGTTTGCTTACGTTTTGCAACGATAAGCACAATTACACTGCCAATAATTACGTAAAGGGCTAAAAGAACAATAAACTGAGTCATACATGCAACTCCATTAAAGTCAAATTTAGAAAGAAATGCCTACAAGAAACCGGGACCCCGTGTAAATCCATTCCGGTTCTCCAAACAGCAGGTCTTGTTGGTATTGTAGAAACACGCTCATCACCGGATGCACCTGGATCCGCACACTTCCATTCACATAGGGGCCCATCAGAAATCCGGCAGAATCTTCGCTCTGTTCTAACTGAAATGTGGGTGTTATACCGGTTCCAAACCCGTAGGTAACCCTTTTCTGTTTAAAGGGAAAATGCAGCCCCAGGCGAAGGGGTATAAGAAAATCCGCCTCTACCTCATTCGACGCATTCTTTTCAGTATGAATACCAAAATCAGCTCCGAAAACCATATCCATACCTGTTTGCACCGACTTTTGGTACATAACTCCGGTAGTGAGATAAGTGGTATCATAACCAAATAAGTTTACTCCAAAATTACCGGTGACCATAGACTCCGCTGCAGCCGGAATAGTACCCGCAAAAATGAGCAGTACTGCTGCTTTCAATAACTTCTTTTTCACACTCTTTCTCCTTAGCCCGTCTTCACTACTAGAATGTAATACTCGCATTCTGAATCATCAACACAGTTTTTCCAACTCTTATTGGGTATTTTTGACACATATAAACGGATATTTTGACACCGTGAATCATTATTACCCTCACATAGGTTATAGAACTGCACGTACCTTTACTCTACAAGCTATTTTATCTATCTATTTTCTTTTATTATAAGCAATTAATTATTCTTCTAAATTCTTGGCACACATATTGCTCATATATAAGTAGAAAACATTACTACAAGGAGTAAAGATATGAGATACATGGTACATTATAATCCAAAGAAAAACTACGATAAAGGCTTGTACGATTTTGACACAATGCTGAACAATCTATTCGGTACGGTAAACTCCGACAGCCGCCGCAGCCCAGCTGTGGATGTAATTGAAAATGAAAACAGTTACATCATTGAAGCGGAAGTGCCTGGTTACAGCCAGGAGGAAATTGATGTGCAGGTTGAAAATAGCGTGCTCACCATCTCGGCCTCACAAGCGGGTGACCAGGCCGATCAGGAACAGTCGCAAGCCAAAGGCACTTACCTGGTACAGGAACGAAGCCGCACCCACTTCTCCAGAAGCTTCTCGCTTCCTAAAGATGTTGATGTAGAGCAGATAGAGGGCAGTTACAAAAACGGTATACTGCGTCTGGAACTGACTAAAGCGGCCGAATCAAAACCCCGCAGCATAAAAGTAAATGCTGCGTAAAAATACAGTTTAACACCAACGGGGCTGTCTCAGGATTCCTGGGTTAGCCCCATTTTTTTTGTTGCTTGTTCACATACATCCTTTCATCCGCAGCGGCAATCAATTGATGCACACTTTCTTCATACGTAGAACTAGCCTCGGCGATACCATAACTAAAGCTAAAGGTAAACAGCCTCTCGCTTCTATTTATTTGCTCCATGTCCTCTTCTATTCTCTTAAAAATAGATAGAGCCTCGCTACGGGTACATTCAGACAGGATTACCAGAAACTCATCGCCTCCGAACCTGCTTACAGAATCGCTCTTGCGCAAATGCTTACGCAACAATTCCACTACCTCCTTTAAGAAGCTGTCTCCCGTCTGATGACCAAAATTGTCATTTACAACTTTAAGCTTATCCACATCAACAAAGGCTATCGTCAACGGCTGCTGCTTGCGTCTTGCAAAATGGTACGCCTCTTTCAGCAGTTCAAGCCCTGCCCTGCGGTTGTAGACTGCGGTGAGTTCATCTATTGCAGCAAACTGTTCCAGCTTTTTCTCTATTGACTTACGCTCTTCAATCTCTTTTTCCAGGCTCTGTTTGGTATCCTCGAGTTTTCTATTCAAACTCTCAACGTTAGTCAGCTCCTCCTTCACCTTTTCACGTCGACGTTCGGCCAGATAGCGCATGCGAAACTCCCGGTAGTAGGCCCTTTCAATAACGAGTGCGGTAAGGCTGCCGATTATCCACGCGATTAGGGGAAAAAGAGCCAGCACCACAAACAGGGGCTCCGGTTCGGTGAGGGTATACCCGAGGGCATACCACAGCATCAGCGGCACTCCCACTGACAAGGGCATTAAGCTGTGCAGCGCAAAGGCAGGAAGAAATTCAACCGAAACGACTATCATCAGGAACAATACTGCTCCTGCCTGCCAGGCAACGGGGTAGTTAAAATAGATAATTGTCAGGGAGTAGGCACAAAAGAGCGCACTAAATAGAAAAACTTCTAAAGCGTATATAACATGAATAAAACGCGGCAGCACTGAGCCTGCCTTACACTTTGAAAATGTTACAATAATCTGCCAAGCGGCCACTCCAAGTTCAAGCCTCAATAGAATAGGATTTTTAAGATAGACTCTCTCCGCGATTAGCAACAGCACCAGCAATGCGGTATGCACATAAAACACATACGGGCAGACGGCAATTAGCTGTGCCTGCCTTTCACTTTTAAACTTTTCATAAATGGGACGATAAGTTTTTCTACCGAATTCTCTGAGTAGTTTCATTGATCATCCGCAAGCGGCCCGCCTATAATTTCCTGCAAATGCCAAGCTAAGCTTTTCTGCCCCTCATCATCGAGCTGCTCAGTTTCAATCGGAGGATGGATATACAGAGAAACGGTAGTGGGCTGCATATAACCGGGCCCTTCGTACATACTGAAACTATTGCGTATAGTAATCGGGATAATAGTCGCCTCTGAGCGCAGCGCAAGTTTCAGACTCCCTGCCTTAAAAGTACCCATCTGCATTGAGCGGCTGCGGGTTCCTTCCGGAAAAATACATATTGGCTGGCCCCCTTTTATCCGCTCCACCCCCGCGCGAATAGCCTGTACCGCCGAATGTCGACTTTTACGGTTAATCAGCACCGAACCTACAGCAAACACCCAGAAATTGAGAAATGGAATCCAGGCCAGCTCTTTTTTGGCAATAAAACCGGCCGATACAGGTATGTACCCGGAAATCAGAGGAATATCAAACAAACCTTGATGGTTAGCTACAAGACAAATACGCTGGTGATTCTGGGGCAGATTCTCTTTTCCATGAAGTTCCACCTTTGTACCGGTCGCTATTATAACCATTCGCCCCATAGCCATTGAGGCGTACTTCATTAATTTTAAGGCCGTGGCCTTTAGTCCCGCCACACGTAGTAAAAAATAGGGCAGTAAAAACACCACCTGCGTCAATAGCAAAATAACCGAGAAATAGAGCACATACACCGCTGTGAAAACTATCTTTCCCATTACACCGCCTCATGGTTCTAAGTCTATACTAAATTGTACTATACTAGCCGCAAGCTATAAAGAGGCATCGGCGCCTTCACCTTATTTGTACATTTTCACTACAGTACGCACCGCTTTGTGCCACCGCCTGGCTCTTTCCGCCCTCTCTTCCGGACCTATGCTCGGGTTAAACACCCGGTAAGCTTCTCCTAAATCACGCAATTCATCAAGAGAGCTCCACACCCCCGCCGATAGTCCGGCCAAGTAACCGGCTCCTACTGCAGTCATATCTACCTCCGGCGCACGCTCAACCTCATAACCGGACAAATCGGAGATCAGCTGCAGCAGGATATCGGATTGACTTACCCCGCCGTCAACCTTCACGCGAATGATGCGCTGGTGAGTATCCTTGGTTATGCCTTCAAGAATATCAACTATGCGGTGAGCAATCCCCTCCAGTACCGCTCGGGCTACGTGCCGACGATGGGTGGTAAGCGATAAGCCGAAAATTGTGCCCCGAGCCTTAGGATTAAAATAGGGAAATCGAATACCCGCCGGAGTCGGCACAAACACCACCCCGTTACTATCTTCCGTTTGCGCAGCAAAATCATTCAGCACTTTTGGAGTATCCGACAAACCGATTCCATGGCCCAGCCAATCGATCAGTCTTCCCGCAGTTGCTACGGACCCTTCAAGCATATAGGTCGCCCGGCCGTCCAGCTTCCAAGCTACCAGAGGAAACAAACCCCGTCGCGAACCCTTGCCCCGCAGGCCAACATTTACATCGACAAAGGAACCGCTTCCCTGACTAATCTTTACTTCACCCGGTAAAAAACAGCAGTGGCCAAACAAGGCCGACATCTGATCACCAACCAATGCCCGGATAGGAATTGAAAAATGCTGCAGTTCGGGAATATCTATTGTGCCAAAGTCCCCCGCCGTATCCCTTACTTCTGGCAGGATGCCCATGGGAATCGAAAACATTCTGCAGAACAGGCTGTTCCAGCGAAGATCGAAGGGATTATACAGGGAAGTTGCAGCCGCGTTGGAGGCATCCGTAGCATGCAGACGACCCGCCGACAGGCGATACAGAAGAAAGGTGTCGATTGTGCCAAACAG
>JAIPFV010000008.1 GCA_021736475.1 Spirochaetia bacterium
CACCAGCAGTCCCAGCAGAACCAGTATACCGACACCGGCACCGATGGTTTGCTTAGTGCTTAGTGAGTTAGCCGCTTGTCCTTGTGAGTTATCTTGAGAATTTTGGGTAGCCATGCTACACCTCCTAAAAATATGTACAGATAACAGATTCATACGTTCGGTCATGTATAACAGCCCCATATCTAAGTGAACATATAAAACCTGTAACTCAAATTTAATCAGATATATTAGTTTCTTCAACCCCTAATTCCATTTCTGCTTAATTCTTGACATTTTAATGTAAAGGCTACATATATATATGTAAGGGCAAAGGTAAAAAAAAGGAGGAGTTGGAGTATGATAAACAAAAACGTCTTCGTTGTCGGTTTGGATGATGCAAACCGCCGTTTATTAGAAAGAACCCCGCACGCTTCGGAATATATTTTTCACGGTTTACTCAGCCATGCGGATCTGTTTGAGACTTACGACTTTCCTATAGCAGATATGATTCGCCGCAGTATCGAGCAGATCCGGGAGTTTCAGAAAAGGACCAGCCAGTCGGTAGATGCTATCTGCGGCTATAACGATTTTCCGGTAAGCACCATGCTGCCAATAATCTGCCGAGAGTTTGGAACACGTTCACCGAGTCTCGAATCCTTGATGAAGTGTGAACACAAGTACTGGAGCCGTGTTGAACAGCAGAAAAGTATCCCGGAGCACATTCCCCCTTTTACTGCGTTTGATCCATTTGACGAAAATGCTTTAGATAAAATACAGCTTGATTACCCCTTCTGGATAAAACCGATTAAATCTTCCGGCTCTTTTCTCGGATTCAGAATAGAAAATGAGAATGAGTTTCTTGAAGCTGTACCCCTAATCCGTGAGCAGATAGGACTTATCAGTGACCCCTTTGGCTATGTCTTAGAGCAGCTTCAGCTTCCGGCAGAGATACGCTGGGTTCAACCTCACTACTGCATGGCCGAAGGAATTATCGGCGGCCGGCAATGCACCCTGGAAGGCTATGTCCTAAATGGTTGGATAGAGAGTACCGGAATAGTTGACTCAATCAGGTATGAGAACGGAATAAGCTTCTTCCGTTATGAGTATCCCTCCAGCCTTCCGTATAAAATTCAGGAGCGCATGATCCGTATTACCGAGAAAATTTTGTCTTCGATCGGCTTCGATAACAGCGCCTTTAACATTGAATATTACTGGGATCGGGGAAGAGATAAAATTTGGCTGTTAGAAATTAATACCAGAGTAAGCGAATCCCACTCCGATATTTTTGAAAAAGTAGACGGGGCTTCAAATCAGTCCATAACTGTAGATGTTGCGTTAGGTCGTGACCCGGAATTCCCCTATCAGAAGGGAGAATTTCCGCGGGCCGCCAAGTTCTTCTGGCGAGTATTTGAGAATGGAGTTGTAAAAGCCGTACCTACCGAAGAGGAAATACAGCGAGTTGAGCGTGAGATTCCCGGTACGGTAATACGGCCGCAGGTAAGTCCCGGCATGCGCTTAAATGAGCTATTAGAGCAGGACAGTTACAGTTATGCCATCTGTTACCTGTTTATAGGCGGAGAGGATCAAAAAGATCTTCTAGATAAGTATATTCGCTGCCAGGAGATGCTGACATTCGAGATAGAGCCTATTGAAACAGGAGAATTAAGTGAAAATAAGGCATAAATTCCCCCGGAAGGTGCATGAGATTGCACATTTTACCATTAGAATGAGTGATGGAACCCAGTTGGCGGCCCGAATGTGGCTTCCCGCGGATGCAGAATCCAACCCGGTCCCGGCTATCCTCGAGTATATACCCTACCGCAAGCGTGATCTGACGGCCGCTCGGGACGTGGGACACCATCCATATATCGCCGGATACGGGTATGCGTCAGTGCGTGTTGATCTGCGGGGAAGCGGCGAATCGGAGGGGATATTAACCGATGAGTACCTGCAGCAAGAGCTGGACGACGGGGTAGAGGTCATTAACTGGCTGGCGCAGCAGAAATGGTGCAGCGGAGCCGTAGGAATGATTGGAATATCCTGGGGCGGTTTTAACGGCCTGCAGTTAGCAGCTCTGCAGCCGGAGCCTCTGAAGGCAGTGGTAAGTATCTGCTCTACCGACGATCGCTATACCGATGATGTGCATTATATGGGCGGCTGCCTGCTTGGAGACAACCTCTCTTGGGCTTCGACAATGTTTGACCAGAATACCCATCCCCCGGATCCCCTGTTGGTAGGGGAAAAATGGCGGGAAATGTGGATGCAGAGGCTCGAGAAAAGCGGTTTGTGGCTGGAAAAATGGATGCGCCGGCAGCATAGGGACGAGTACTGGAAGCACGGTTCGGTGTGTGAAGATTATACGGCCATCAAGTGTCCGGTAATGGCGGTAAGCGGCTGGGCGGACGGCTACTCCAACACCGTGTTTCGGCTGATGTCACATCTCTCGGTTCCTCGTAAGGGCCTGATTGGGCCCTGGAGTCATAAGTATCCCCACGAAGGAGTTCCCGGACCTGCGATCGGCTTTCTGCAAGAGGTTCTCAGGTGGTGGGACCGCTGGTTGAAGGCGGAGGAAAACGGGATCGAAAATGAGCCAATGTTTCGAGTGTGGATGCAGGACAGCGTTCCTCCAACTACCAGTTACCGGGAGCGGCCCGGCCGTTGGATCGCTGAGGACAGTTGGCCGAGCAAGAACATTCTTGAGCACACCCTTATTCTGGATCAAGGGAGATTAGCTTCGACGACGGAAGAGGTCCCTGAAAAACCGCTCACAATTCAATCCCCCCTGTCGGTGGGGTTGTTTGCTGGAAAATGGTGCAGCTATCAGGCTCCACCTGATCTGCCCCATGATCAACGCCAAGAGGACGGCGGTGCATTGGTGTTTGAAAGTGAGGCGCTTGAGGCGGACCTTGAAATTTTCGGTTCGCCGAAAGTGGAATTGGAGTTCTCATCTAACCGGCCGGTGGCTATGGTGGCTGCACGCTTATCCGATGTAGCCCCGGATGATAAAGCAACACGGGTAACCTACGGACTGTTGAACCTTACCCATCGGGCAAGTCATGAGAACCCTCAGCCCCTCGTACCGGGAAAACGCTATACGACGTCAGTAGTGCTGAATGGAGTAGCCCAGCGGTTTCCCAAGGGGCATCGCCTGCGATTATCTCTTTCAACCAGCTACTGGCCCCTGGCGTGGCCGTCTCCTGAACCGGTACAGCTTACTGTATATGCCGCTTGTAGTTCTTTTCTGCTCCCTCTTCGGGCTCCGCGCAGCGAAGATGCGGACTTGCGTCCCTTCGATGAACCTGAAGCAGCAGCTCCTTTACCCATTACCTTGATTCGGCCGGGGGAAGAGTCCTGGAAGGTTATCAAAGAGTTGGGGAAGGATATTTCGACCATGGAGGTGCTGCTCGATACAGGCACAACCCGTTACGATGAAATTAATCTGGAGATCAGTTCTCGGACTCGAGAGACCTATAGTTTTACCAACGATGAATACAACTCTCTCTCTGGTGAGACGCGTTGGGAACGGAAGTTCAAGCGGGAGGACTGGGAAATTCGGACGGTTACCCGCACTCTGCTCACCTCTAACGAAACCGAGTTCCGCATCCGAGCAGACTTAGATGCGTATGAGGGGCCGAGCCGGGTTTTTAGCCGCAGTTGGGACAGTCGAATACCCCGCAATCTGGTATAAGGCAGCTGTGCATGTAAGCTGTACTGACGATTCGAGGTGTTATTCGCTCTGAAAGCGAACTATCATATATATTTCCGACTCACCTTCGTGGATATTTTCGATGGTATGCTCAATATCGGCGTGATACTGGATGAAGTCCCCCTCAGATAGTTCGGCTACGTTCTTGCCGGCTGAAACCTTGATTGCCCCTTTCAGAACGGTGAGAAACTCTTTAGTGCGCGCGGCATGGGGACTGGAAGGCAGGGACTGCCCGGCTTGAAAAGTAAGAATATACATCTCAAGGTCCTCAGCCATGGAGAGGGGACTTAAGACTCTGATATGTACTCCCTCCTCCTGGGTTTCCAGACGGGTAATATACTCCTTACGGCTGACCTGAAAGCTGCGCTGAAGGTGCTCCTGTCCGGTTAACAGCGAGTCGATATCGACATCTAGGCCTTTAGCAATCTTCCAGACTGTAGCAATTGTAGGGTTTACTTTCTCTGATTCTATCTGAATGAGCATGTTTTTGCTCACCCCGCATCTTTCGGCCAATATGCTCTGGGTAATCTGGTGTTTCTCACGAATATTTTTAATATTCTTACCAATGTGAAGCGGAGCTTTTTTATCCATAGCCTCTCCTTATGACTGTGTAAATAGTAGTACCCCCATTCAGTGCGTGTCAAGCTGAACTTGAACAGGAAAGAGCTTGTGGGGTGGATGGCGGTTTTGATTTATAAATTTCTTGACAGATGAACAAACCGATACTAATATTCAGTATACTAAAATAACATCAGTTTAATAAAAAGATTGAAAAACAGAGGGGCGTATGCAGAACAATTCCCATCCAAGCATCGGCAGCAGTATTCAGAAAATGCGTAAAGCCCATAAACTTACTTTAAGTTCGCTTTCGCAGAAAAGCGGGGTTTCTGCAGCCACCCTTTCCCAGATTGAGGCTGACAAAGTCAATCCGACAATTGCCACCTTATGGAAAATAGCCGAGGGCCTTGAAATAGATATTCAATCTCTGCTCTCCGGTTTAGAGAAACAGCGACCGATGTTTGACATTAGCCGAAAAGATGAAATTACCCGTTTTGATACCGAGGAGGAGGGAGTCCACATTCGGGTTTTTAGCCCCCTTAGCATGGCTGAAGATCTGGAAGTGTACACCCTCACCTTTAAGCCTGGGCAGAAGCTCCTGTCGCAAGCCCATCCTGCAAAAACTGAAGAATTCCTAACCGTGGTGCGGGGGAATATCAGGGTGAAAGCGGGGGAGAACGAGGCTCAACTGGGACCGGGAGATTTTATTCGCTACCATGCGGATGTGGAACACCATATTGAAAATTTCGGAGCAGAGACGGCACTCATCAATATGGTGGTTCGCTTTAAAAAGGGAGGAGAATAGTGAAACGGATTTTAGTAAGCGGTGCATTAGGGCAGATCGGCTCGGAACTCACCGTCTTACTCAGGCAGCTTTACGGCCGGGACAATGTGCTTGCCACGGATATTCGTGATGATGTAAACCGGGAAGTCATTGAAAGCGGTCCCTTTGAACTACTAGATTGCCGGGATGGTAAGGGACTGTCGGAACTGATCGGGATTCATCGAATCGATACGATATATCATCTAGCAGCACTGCTCTCGGCCACGGCCGAGCAAAAACCTCAGATGGGCTGGGATATTAACATCAATGGTTTGTATACAGTCCTTGAGGTGGCTAGAGAAAACCGTTGCGCCGTGTTTATTCCGAGTTCAATCGGATCTTTTGGGCCAACTACTATAAAAGACCATACTCCCCAGGATTCCCCTCAGCGTCCCAGTTCGATGTACGGGGTAACAAAGGTAGCCGGCGAACTGTTGTGCGATTATTATTATCACAAATTCGGTGTCGACACCCGCGGAGTAAGGTATCCAGGACTCATCTCGAACAAAACTCCTCCCGGCGGGGGGACTACCGACTATGCGGTGGATATTTACTATGGGGCTGTCGAAAAAGGGCATTATACTTGTTTTCTAAAGGGCGATACCTACCTGGACATGATGTACATGCCGGATGCCCTTAAAGCGGCTGTTGATATTATGGAGGCAGATCCGGCTTCGCTTCGCCACCGTAATGCATTTAATGTGACGTCCATGAGTTTTTGCCCGGAAGATCAGGCTGCCTATATTCGTAAGCATATTCCGAACTTTGAAATTTCTTATGACATCGATCCGGTACGGCAAGCCCTTGCAAACTCCTGGCCTAACAGTCTGGAAGATTATGCGGCCAGGGTAGAGTGGGGTTGGGCCCCGGACTTTGGTTTGGAGATGATGACCGAGGATATGTTGGGGACGCTGGAAAAAAGAAAAGGGGGATGAGATGTACGGTAAAACACAAAAAAGCCTACAGGACGCAATCGAACAGCTGAAGCGTGAGGGACTCTATAAGAACGAGAGAGTGCTTACTTCCCCGCAAAGCGGCACTATTGAGGTCGCCGGCGGTACAAGGGTAATCAACTTTTGTGCGAATAACTATCTAGGCTTGTCAAACAATCCGGGGATTATTAAGGCCGCCCAGGAGACAATGGAAAAATGGGGATACGGACTCTCGTCGGTGCGCTTTATCTGCGGAACCCAGCAAATTCATAAGGATTTAGAGCAGAAGGTTTCGTGGTTTTTGGGTACTGAGGACAGCCTTTTGTATGCCGCCTGTTTTGATGCCAATGGAGGGGTGTTCGAGCCGCTGATAGGTCCGGAAGATGCGATTATCTCCGATGCCTTGAACCATGCGTCTATCATTGACGGGGTGAGACTTACTAAATCACAACGCTTTAAATACTCCCATTCGGATATGCAGGAGTTGGAACAGGCCCTTAAAGAGGCTGATTCGGCCCCGCGGAAGATAATTTGCACCGACGGTGTGTTTTCAATGGACGGGGACATTGCAAAACTCGATAAGATATGCGATTTAGCCGACCGTTACGGGGCATTGGTACTGGTGGATGATTCCCACGCCACCGGCTATATCGGGCCCGGAGGAAGGGGCACCCCCGCTTACTACGGTGTACAGGATAGAGTTGATATTGTTACCACCACCTTTGGCAAAGCCCTGGGCGGTGCCTCCGGTGGCTGTACTTCCGGACGCCGGGAGATTATCGAGATGTTGCGACAGCGCTCGCGGCCCTACCTTTTTTCAAATACCCTGGCCCCGGCTGTAGTCGGAGGTACTATAAAAGCGCTGGAGCTGGTAGAGGAGAACCCCGATCTGCCGGAACTGGTACTTGAGAATGCCGAGTATTTTAAGAAGCAGATGAGAACAGCAGGCTTCGATATTGTACCCGGCGAGACGGCGATTGTACCGGTTATGCTGTACGATGAGCAGTTGGCCCTGTCTATGTCCGATGCTCTGCTGGAGGAGGGCATCTACGTGATCGGATTTGTGTATCCGGTAGTACCGAAGGGAAAGGCCCGTATTCGGGTGCAGCTGTCAGCCGCCCATAGCCGGGAAGAAATTGATAAAGCGGTGGCTGCATTCACCAAGGTGGGAAAGGACTTAAAAGTTATTTAGTTTCGCTTGCCGTGTAGCGGCAACCGAAACAAAGAAAATCCAGACTAATTGTCATCCGGCTTTTCGTCGGAGTAGGTACGGTAATAATAGTCATGTTCATTCTCCGTGTCTGAAAGCGGTTCGGTTCGGTAGCGCACGCGGCCGGCCGTTTTTTTATCCAGGCGGACTATCGGCAGCCAGAAGACAGCAACCAAGATTAAACCTGTGGCAAAGGAGCCGAGGGCTCGCCCGGCTTCCGCTGCCTGGGGGAACAAGAGAAAATTACCTATCAGCAGCCCGCTCACAAACAAAGCCAGCGGGATTCCGTAGACAATTCCAGTTAAACCGAGCAGGCTGGTGTTCTCCATCTTCAGCTTTACTGTTTTACCCGGTGTAAGTTCGTCTGCAGGTATACCTTTTAAGCCTGACCGTGAAATGCGCAGCAGTCCGCCGTCGCGGTAGCACTGTTCCGACAAATCACAGCTTTCACAGGCCTCTTCGCCAGTCACCTGAAAAACCACCTGCTCCTGTCCGACTTCAACTACCGCGGCTTTTTCTTCGATCATTCTTTAGTGCTCTCTCCGGCAGGGGCTTTCTCTTTTGGCTTATCCTTGACGAAACTCTCATAGTTTACGCTGTTCTTGCGGCTACTGTAGGCATCGGTGGGGCACTTTTGGCCATACTCAGCTTTAGCCGTATAGTTTTCGGTATTTACCACTGCCAGGTTCCCATTCATTGTAACGGCCTCGGGGTTATCGTCCGCAGCGGCGGCCTTTACACAAATTTTACAGGCGATGCACGCCTTTTTACATACCTTTCTGGCAATAGCACCGGGGTCTTGCGATTTACAGTACACGAAGGCCTCATGGGTAACCGGATGAAGTTCAATAAGGTCGCGCGGGCAAGCGGTTACACATTTACCGCAGGCAGTGCATTTTTCCGCATCTACATAGGGGATGCCCGTCTCACTCAGATGTATTGCATCGAAGGGACAGGCATTTACGCATGAACCGAGACCCAGGCAGCCGTATTTACAACGTTTGGCTACATCCTGGGAGTAAACCGCAGCCGCACAATCGAGTATGCCGTGGTACTCACCGGGAAAACCGGCGGCCTCGGAATCTCCCTGGCAGAAGACAACTGCCACCAGCTTCTCTTTGTCTTCGCCGGCGACCTCGACCCCCATCACATGGGCGATCATAGTAGTTGTTTCGGCACCGCCGACAACGCAGAGGTCGATATCCTCGCCGTTTTCCGCTACTGCCTCGGCATAGGCGGCACAGGAAGGATAGCCGCAGCCGCCGCAGTTTACCGCAGGCAGCACCTCTTCGACTTCATCTACTTTGGGGTTGGTCTCGACATGGAAGCGTTTATTGGCAAATCCCAGGAAAACTGAGAAGCCTACTCCGAGAACACCCATGAGAAGTATTGCTTGTATGATGATCATACCTAACTCCTTATAACTATGCGGACACCAGTCCGGTAAATCCCATGAAAGCCAATGCAAGCACTCCGGCGACAATCAAAGTAATTGCCGCACCGCGGAAGGGCCGTGGGATGTCGGCTACCTCCAGTTGCTCTCGAATGCCAGCCATAATTACGATTGCCAGAGTAAAACCGACCCCTGCTCCAAAGCCAAAGGCGATACTGGTAATAAACCCGTACGCACGCATAGCCTGGATGAGTGCAACAAACAGAATTGCACAGTTGGTGGTAATTAGAGGTAGAAATATACCTAAGGTTTTGTAAAGTTCGGGAAAGGTTTTTTTGATGAACATTTCCAAAAACTGAACTAACGAGGCAATTACTACGATATAGGAGACATACTCGAGAAAGGGGAGTCCGAAGGGTATCAGCACCAGGTTATTAATTAACCAGGTAACCGCCGCGGTGATGGTCATTACAAAGGTAACCGCCATTCCCATACTTGTGGCGGCATCGACCTTTTTAGAGACGCCGATAAAAGGACAGATTCCCACAAAATAATAGAGCACAAAGTTGTTTACTAAAACCGCTACAAAAAAAACAGCAACTATCTGCATATCAACCTGCCTTCCTTAAAATCGGTAAATCCTTCTCTTGCAAATGATTGAAGAGAGCCATCAAAATCCCCAGGACAAGAAAGGCTCCGGGAGGTAGAATCATGATCAGCATCGGGGGATAAGCAGAGCCAAGAATGACAGCGCCGAAAATCTCACCTGCTCCCAAGAGTTCACGGACGGCACCCAGAATCATCAGAGCAGCGGTAAAACCGGCTCCCATTCCAAGGGCGTCAGCCAGCGAGGGGAGGAAGGGGTTGCGGGTTGCAAAGGCTTCAATGCGTCCCAGAATCATACAGTTTACCACAATCAGAGGTACATAAGGTCCGAGTGCTGCCGATAGCGGAGGAAAAAAGGCTTTTAAGATCAGGTCGGCGATCGTCACAAAGGTAGCGATTATTACCGCATAGACCGGAATTCGCACCTGACTGGGGACGATCACATTGACCAAAGTGGCGATAGCAGCTGAGAAAAAAAGTACAAAAGTAGTAGCCGCCCCCATGGCAAGGCCGTTCACTGCACTGGTTGTAACTGCAAGTGTTGGACACATACCCAGCACTTGCACAAAAACCGGATTGTTTTGTATCAAACCCTTTCCAAAATGGGTCAATAGCGTTTCGTTTTTCATTATTCCTCTCCCTCTCCGGCTCGATCGGTAAGTGCCGGAAGTGCGGAATCTAGGGTCTTGTTGATTCCGCTGACAACCGCATCGGTAGAGATGGTTGCTCCCGAAATCGCTTCTATCGAATTCTCTTTAGCCTGGGTATCTCCGCCTTTCACATAGGCAATATCCTGCTGAGGTTGTAGTCCTTCGAACTGTTCCTTAAAGGAAGGCTCGTCAATTTTACCTCCCAAACCGGGAGTTTCAACATGTTCTACCACTTCCATTCCGGTAATCCGTTCCAGGTTGGGGCCAATACCAACCAACAGGCGGATTTCACCACCGTAGCCGGTAGTTACAACTCGCACTGCGTAGCCTATCACTTGGCCCTCTACGCGGGCTCGATAGATCGTCGGACCCTCGGTTTCGATTTCAGAAAATTCAGGGCTCTCTCCCTGTTCGAAGAGTGCACCCAGAGACCGCTCCAGGGCAACCTGCTGATTATGCTGGATAAGCGGCAGGAAGGCCGAATAGGCGATTGCCAGGGTAGTACCCGATATAATCGCCACCGTAGTAAGAACGATAATCATTTTTTTCATGAGACCGCTCCTTTCCCGGAGGGGCTGCCGAAGGTCTTAGGCCGGGTGTATCGGTTAATTAAGGGAGTTACCGCGTTCATAAGGAGAATCGAATACATCACTCCCTCCGGAAATCCTCCGAACAGGCGGATAACTACTACAATCAGACCCGCACCGACTCCAAAAACAACGTTGCCCCAGGGAGTGTAGGGGGATGTAGCCATGTCAGTGGCCATATAAAAGGCCCCTAACATCAGACCTCCGGAGAGCAGATGAAACAGCGGAGAAGGATATGTACCCGGATCGATTAGATAGAATAGGCCCGTCAGCAGAAAGACCGTTCCGAGGTATGCCAGTACCAATTGCCAGTCAACTATTTTCAATGCTATCAGCACAAGACCGCCGATGATAATCAACAGAGCACAAGTTTCGCCGATACTCCCACCTATCTGACCCAGGAGGAGTGATTTTAGTGGTGTCACCACTCCCTCGAATCGAGCCGCTGCAAGGGGTGTTGCCCCTCCGGCTGCATCTACCCCGCCTGCAATGGGGAATAGTGCCTGGGGTTGGGAGTAACTGGTCATTTGCACCGGATAGGAGGCCGAGAGAAAGGCACGTCCGACCAAGGCCGGATTAAATACGTTTGCTCCAAGTCCTCCGAAGACTTCCTTACCGATGAAAATAGCCACAAAGGCCCCGAGGGCAACAAACACAGGGGACAAATCCGGGGGAACTACCATTACCAACAAGAGCCCGGTGATAACGGCACTGCCGTCATAAATGCTGTGGATGCTTTGGCGGCGGGCCGCTTTTACGGCAGCCTCGGTCGCCACAGCTGTAGCTATTGAAACTGCATACAACAGTAACACCTTCATTCCAAACAAAAGTATCGATACTATGGCCACCGGTAAAAGGGTGGCGAGTACCGTATACATTATTTTTGGGGTAGTAGAAGATGAGAATAGGTGGGGGGATGAGGTTAGAATATAACCTTCTTTTTTTTCCGTCATCTAATTGCAACTCCTTTCCTGAGCGTGCATAGGTCAGAACGCAAAGACCGATTCGGCCGCCGCCTAAGCTGAATGCAGCCCGGCATTTCTGCGTCCTCTATCTCAGAGTCCACGTATATTGATAAAGTTTTTCGCATAACGAATCCAGGCGACCAGACGTATTTTTGCCGGACAGCCATAGGCGCAGGCACCGCACTCCACGCAGGAGGTAGCATCATACTCCTTGGCATCGGCGTACTGCTCGGCTTTCGCCAGTGCTGCGATACGTAGGGGAACCAAGTTCATAGGACAGGCCTGTACGCATCGTCCGCACATAATACACGGCCCCTCTTCCGGTACCGAGGGTCTGTCAAAGAGAAGGTAGCCCGAAGAACCTTTCATCACTGAATAGTCGATAGTCGGCAAGGCAATTCCCATCATAGGTCCGCCGGCGATCATTTTTCGGGGTTCGCTTTTCATCCCGCCGCAAAACTCATAGAGTTTTGCAATTGGAGTGCCAAGGGGAGCGCGGATATTCTTTGGTTCGGCAATACCGTCTCCTGTAACTGTAAGAACCCGTTCTATCAAGGGTTTCTCCCGGTAGAAGGCTTCGTACATGGCATACACGGTCTGTACGTTTGATACAACCGCTCCCACTTCAAGCGGGAGTTTGCCCATGGGAACTATCCGCCCGGTAAGGGCCTGGATAAGCATCTTTTCCGCCCCTTGGGGATACTTTACCTTAGTGGTGATCACTTGAATCGGAAGATCCTGATATTTATCGGCCTCTTCCTTAAGAGCCTGTGCGGCGTCACTTTTGTTCTCTTCTATACCCACGAGTATTTGTTCAAAGGCGTACGCTTTATGGAGTATTCTGATTGCAGCCATAATTTCCGCAGCATGCTCAAGCATCATCCGATGATCGCAGGTAAGATAGGGCTCGCATTCCGCCCCGTTAATAATTAGGCTGTCTAATGTCTTTCCTTTCGGGGGAGTAAACTTTACATTTGCAGGAAAGGTTGCCCCGCCCATGCCGACTATTCCGGCTTCCTTTAGTGCTTGTGCTACTGTCTCCTGAGTGGCATTTTCTAGGTCAAACTCTTTCTCGGGGAAACTGAAAGCCTCGGTTGCCTCTTTGTCAACTTCGATCTCCATGTACTCACCCATGCGCCCGCCGGGAAGCGGAAGCTGGACCAGTTTTTTTATCTTTCCCGAAACTGGAGAGTGGACATGGGCAGAGATGAAGCCGTCGGCCTCACCGATTCGCTCACCCACTGTCACCGTATCACCCCGGCCTTTGGTCGCCTTTGCAGGTTTACCAAGATGTTGTGAAAGGGGGATCAGAATCTTCTCTGGAAGAGGTAAATCGGTGATTGGAATGTTTGAAGTGCGGTCTTTCTCTTCTGGAGGATGGACTCCCTTAGGAAAACTCGTTTTTACCATAGTTTCTTACTTCCTGTTGGCAGATATCAATATGAGCATACAAAAATGAACAAAAAGGGACAAGACTATTACCGGTCTTTTAGGCAAATTTAGCGGCTCAGAAATTAAAAATCTCTATATTCTGTGCTATCCATTCAAATCTATTTTACAAATTAGGGTTTGCAAAGAATCAATCGGTGTTTTTGCAGTTTATAGAACTATAGATAAGCTAAATGATACTGAATTTAGATTAAACATTACAAAAATTGTAATAAATTACTCTTTTATCTTGACAACACCCTGGGGCGAACATATGGTTTTAAGCATATTTGTTTAAATATCGCCTGAGTATGTGTGCGAAAAGGATAGTGTGTATGAGTACTGCAAAAAAGACAGGGGCCCAGGTATTGGTCGAAAGCATTCAGAATCATGGCGTAGAGTACATATTTGGTTTGCCCGGGGGAGCGGCCATTCCGATTTTCGATGCCCTGGTGGATTCTCCGGTTGAGTTGGTGCTCACCAGGCACGAGCAAGGAGCAGCCCATATGGCCGACGGTTTTGCCAGAGCTACGGGAAAACCCGGGGTGGTGTTGGTTACTTCCGGACCTGGAGCCACTAACACGATCACCGGAATTCTTACAGCCCACATGGACTCGGTACCGATGATTATTCTCTGCGGACAGCAGACCACGGATAATCTCGGTCTCGATGCGTTTCAAGAGGCGGATGTCTCGGGTATATCCTTTCCTCTGGTCAAGCATTCCTACCTTATCAAGGATATTCAAGACCTTCCCAGAATAATACACGAAGCCTTCTACCTTGCCCAAAGCGGCCGTCCCGGGCCGGTGCTCATTGATATCCCTAAGGATGTGGCCGCTGCATTTATCGATTGCGACTATGATGAGGCGTTTCAGCTGCCGGGCTACACAGTTCCGGTCGAAGGAGATAGTGAGGATATCCAGAGAGCAGCTTTACTGCTCGAAAGAGCCCGTCGACCACTGCTGCTAGTGGGGCATGGGGCGGTTATATCCGGTGCTGAACAGGCAATTGCTTTGTTTGCGGAGCAAATGAAGATACCGGTAACCAACTCTCTGCTTGGAAAGGGGGGCTTTTCCGAAACCCATCCATTGAGTCTGGGCATGCTGGGTATGCATGGGACTGCCTACGCGAATATGGCCGTGCAGCATTGCGATCTGATTATGTCCATTGGTGCTCGTTGGGACGACCGCATAGTGGGCAATTTGGAAAAGTTTTGTCCCGATGCGGTGAAGATGCACATCGATATTGACCCCTCGGAGTTCAACAAAACCCTGCATATGGACTGCACTATCCTTGGTGATGCCCGGCATGTGGTAAAGAGCCTTTCTTCAATTGTACAGCCCGGTGATACCCGTCAGTGGCTTGAGCAGGTAGAGGAGTGGAAGCAACGTTACCCCCTCAAGTACAATAAAACGGGTAAGCTGCGGGCAGAGCATGCGATTGACGAAATATACCAACAGAGTGGCGGACATGCCTATGTAGCCACTGATGTAGGACAGCACCAAATGTGGGCTGCCCAGTACTTCAAGACAAATGACCGGTTTCACTGGATCTCCTCCGGCGGGGCCGGTACGATGGGATTCGGATTTCCCGCGGCAATTGGCGCACAATTTGCCCATCCGGGTGAAACCGTGATAGCGGTGGTCGGAGACGGCGGGTTCCAGATGACCCTCTATGAACTTTCCACGGCCGTGGTACACAAGCTTCCGATAAAGATTCTGCTAATTAACAATAACTATCTTGGAATGGTACGGCAGTGGCAGAGCCTTTTTTATGACAACCGGCTCTCGGGAGTGGAATTGCAGGGAAACCCCGATTTTATTAAGCTTGCCGAGAGCTACGGCTGTCGGGCATACCGAATATCTCGCAGTGAAGATGTGCAAAGAACTATTGCCAGTGCCCTTGAATATCGTGAAGGTCCTTGCCTTATCGATGTAGAGGTTGAGAGAGGGGATAATGTTTTTCCAATGATACCATCGGGTGCATCCTATGCCGAAATGATTATTGAAGCACCGAAGGAGAGAGTATGAACACAGTTATTCATGGAGCCTGCAGGGGTGAGGTAAAACGTCATACCCTGAGTCTTTTTGTGGCGAATAAGCCGGGGGTGCTCATTCGTATCGCCCTGGTGTTTGCACGCCGTGGGTATAATATAGACAGTTTGGCTGTTAATGAGTCACAGGACCCGCGTTATTCAACCATGACCATAGTAGTGGCCGGTGACGAATACTGTCTCGACCAAATTCTCAAGCAGCTGAACAAGCTGGTCAATGTTCTGCAGGCTGAGGATCAAACTGAATTTACTGAGGATCGAGGAACAGATGGAGGAACAGATGTCGAAAAACCTATTCAATAAGATCTGGGACCTTCACAAAGTCGGGGCCCTTCCTACGGGACAGGACCAGTTATTCATTGGTCTGCATCTGATTCATGAGGTAACCTCGCCCCAGGCCTTCCAGATGCTGGAAGAGCGGGGGCTGCCGGTTATGTATCCGGAACGCACTTTTGCCACGGTGGATCATATAGTTCCTACAGCAAACCAGGCTCGCCCATTTGAAGATTCTCTGGCCGAGGAGATGCTGCTGGCCCTTGAGCAAAACACTGAAAAGCATGGAATTGAGTTCTTTGGTCTCGGTTCAGAACATCAGGGCATTGTGCACATGATTGGTCCTGAGCTTGGCCTGACCCAGCCCGGGATGACGATTGCCTGTGGAGATTCTCATACTTCCACCCATGGGGCCTTTGGGGCTATCGGATTCGGTATTGGGACATCCCAGATAAGAGATGTGCTCGCAAGCCAGTGTATAGCTATCAATCGGCCACGGGTTCGTAAAATTGATGTAAGTGGTACCCTTGGTCCTGGCGTCTTCGCCAAGGATATAGTACTGAAAATAATTGCATCCCTGGGAGTACACGGTGGTATCGGTTATGCCTACGAATATGCCGGAGAAACGATTCGCCGATTATCGATGGAAGAGCGCATGACCATTTGTAACATGAGCATTGAAGGGGGCGCACGGGTTGGGTACATAAACCCGGACCGCACCACCTTTGAATATCTGAAGGGCAGGGCCTATGCACCGGCTAATTCCGCTTTTGATGATGCAGTCGCTTTTTGGAACAGTATCGCCTCGGAAGAGGATGCGGAATACGATGATGTGTTTGAACTGAATGTAGATGAGCTCGAGCCTATGGTCACTTGGGGCATCAATCCGGGACAGGCAATTGGTATAACGGAAAACATCCCGCGTTTAAGCTCGTTGGCAGAAGAACAGCGGGAGGTAGCGAAAAAAGCCTATGCCCATATGGATTTCGAGGAGGGCAGCCCCATGCGGGGGCGCAAAATTGATGTTGCCTTTGTCGGTTCCTGCACAAACGGTCGAATCAGTGACCTACGCGAGGCGGCAGAGCTGGCCAAGGGACGCAGGGTTCATCCGGATGTGAAGGCTCTGGTGGTACCGGGTTCTGCACAGGTGGCTGCCCAAGCAGAGCGCGAGGGGCTGGACAAGGTTTTTGCTGAGGCAGGCTTTCAGTGGAGGGGCGCCGGGTGCTCTATGTGTCTGGCCATGAACCCCGACAAACTGCAGGGACGTGAGCTGTGTGCCAGCTCTTCAAACCGTAATTTTATCGGTCGGCAGGGCTCCCCCACGGGAAGAACTCTGCTAATGAGTCCGGCTATGGTAGCAGCCGCGGCTGTGTCCGGGGAAGTTGTAGATATACGGGATTTTACCCCCGGGTACGGACTGAACCATGGAGGGGAGAGAGTATGAAGAAAAGGGCTCACGCAAAGGAACATGACACCCAGAGGGTAAGCCGCATCGTTGGTACTGCCCTGCCCTTAAGGGGAAACGACATCGATACCGACCAAATTATACCAGCCAGGTTTATGAAGGTGGTTACCTTTGATGGGCTGGGGCAGTATGCCTTTTACGATGTCCGCTTTGATGAAAATGGGCAGGAGAACCGACACCCCTTCAATGAAAGGGAGTATAAAGGCGCCAATATTCTCATTAGCAACAGTAACTTTGGCTGTGGTTCCTCCCGGGAGCATGCTCCACAGGCGCTGATGCGCTTTGGCATAGAGGCGGTTGTCGCCGAATCTTTGGCCGAGATATTTGCCGGAAACTGTGCGGCCATGGGGGTACCGGCAGTACGTATGACGAGGGATCAAATTGAGGAGCTGCAGACTGCTGTGGAGGCTGACCCGGGGTTACAGATAGAGATTGATCTTCTGTCTGAGAGTTTGAAGGCCGGCGCAAGGGAATATCGCTTTCATATCTCCTCTTCCTACCGCAGTGCGCTGCTGAATGGAAGCTGGGACTCCACCGCGGTGCTGCTTTCGCAAAGCGAGGCTATACGAAGGAAGGGCAAGAGCCTGCCTTATTTAAACGAAAACCCATTTAAATGAAAACCCATTTAAATGAAAACCTAAGGAGTTCACATGTCTGAAAAATATAATATACGCAGTCGAGTTATGACCGAGGGGCTCTCCCGAACGGCCAACCGGGCTATGTTTAGGGCTGTCGGTTTCGAAGATGGAGATTTTGAAAAGCCCATAGTTGGTATTGCTACCGCTGACAGCGATGTCTCCCCTTGTAACGTGCATTTGGCCGAGCATGCGGAAATTTCGAAGAAGAGACTCAAAACACTGGGTGCAATGCCGGTGAGTTTTCATACCTTTGTGGTCACCGACGGTCAGGCTATGGGTCACGAGGGGATGAAGTGCTCGCTCATCAGCCGGGATACCATTGCCGACATCATCGAGCTCGATGCGCGCGGACATCGTATGGATGCGCTTATCGGGGTAGGGGCCTGTGATAAAACAATACCCGGTACGGTGATGGGCCTTGCCAGGGTTGATGTCCCCGCGGTGTTTATCTACGGCGGGTCGATCAAGCCGGGATCTTATAAGGGGAAACCGGTAGACATTGTATCGGCCTTTGAAGCGGTAGGTGCCTACAGTGCGGGAAAAATTAGCGAAGATGAGCGCCACGGAATCGAATCGGCAGCCTGTCCCGGCCCCGGGGCTTGCGGAGGGATGTATACCGCCAACACTATGGCTTCGGCCATGGAGGCTATCGGGATGGGCATTCCCGGCAGCGCCTCGGTGCCGGCGGTAGAGGAGGCCAGGCGGAACATCATGGAAGATTCGGCGGATGCTCTGTATGAGATGATCCGTCGGGGAATAAGCCCGCGGCAGATAATGACACGGGAGGCCTTTGAGAATGCCATACGAGTTGTCATGGCCCTTGGAGGTTCTACCAATTCGGTGCTGCATCTACTGGCTTTAGCACGAGAGGTAGGGGTAAACCTTACGATCGATGACTTTAACCGGTTTTCCGATACTACTCCTATTCTATGTGATATGAAGCCCGCCGGCAGGTATGTGATGGCGGACCTGTATGAGGCAGGGGGGCTGCAGATGGTAATGAAAATGCTGCTGGAGCGAGGTATGCTGCACGGACATTGCCTGACGGTAAACGGTAGAACTCTGGCGGAGAATCTAGAGTCGGTAGAGGTTAAATTAGAGGGGCAGGAGGTAGTCCACAGCTTTGAGGAACCGGTAAAAACTACCGGACCGATTGTTATTCTGAAGGGCAATCTGGCCACCGAGGGCGCTGTGCTTAAAACCTGCGGTTTACAGGAGGTTGTGCATACAGGACCGGCCCGGGTTTTTGACAACGAAGAGGAAGCCCTCGATGCGATTCTGAACGGCCGTATTACCAAGGGCGATGTAGTGGTTATACGCTATGAAGGACCTCGCGGCGGGCCGGGAATGCGCGAGATGCTCTCTCCTACATCGGCAATTGCCGGAGCCGGACTACTACATGAGGTAGCCCTCATTACCGACGGGCGTTTCTCAGGCGGCAGCCACGGCATGGTAGTTGGACACGTGGCACCGGAGGCGCAGGCCGGCGGAATTATCGCCCTACTGCGGGAGGGGGATATGGTTACCATCGACAGTAACCGAAAACTTCTGGCTGTAGATGTGAGTGACAGTGAGCTTATCGAGCGCAAAAAGGGCTGGTCTCCCAAGAAAATTGCCTACACCTGGGGGGCACTGGCAAAGTATGCAAAACTGGTATCTTCGGCCAGCGAAGGTGCGGTAACCGGATAAGTCAAAGAGCGAAGTTTAAAATAAATATTGCATAAGCTTTTAGGATTAACTATGATCGAATTATGAAAAATTCAATCCAAATGAGAATAGCTGTAGCAGGCGTTATCTCTATAGTTATAATTGCGGCGGCTACTATAGGTACATCGATATTTTTCTTTAAGAGCGAAGTTGAACAGCTCTATAGACAGGATTTTCAAAGTAGAATCCGGGGAATTGAGTATGAATACACCGATATTGATGCTTTGGGGGCCGCCTCTGAAGAGGTGAATAGGCTGCAGACTGAGCTGCTGGATCAACTATCCCGTCGTTTCGAGCAAAATGAGGGGATACAACCCTTCATCATAAACGGTTCGCTTGAGCTGATTCTCTGGCCAGAGGCCTTAGAGATAGATAAAGAGTATGCATCTGAAATTCTCGATCAGGCTGATCAAAGTGATACCATAGACACAGTCATTAATACAAATGCCGGAGAGTATTGGTTTATTGCTAACTATTACGAGCCCTGGGACTGGTACACCGGGTATGCGGTTGCCGAATCGGAGCGCTTCGGGATTCTGAATAAGTTTTTTGTTGTAATTTTCCTTGTAACTGCTGCAATCGCTCTTATGGCAATATTCAGTTACTATTTAATTATCCGCAACTCCTTGCAACCCCTCCGATCCATAGATTCGGCGATTGGCCTTTACACTGAAGGTGACCTGCGTACTCGAATTTCAGTAAAACGGGAGGATGAAGTCGGGCGAATTGCCAACGGTGTGAATCAGTTTGCCGAGCGCCTAAGTGCCATTGTGAGCAGTATCAAAAACAGCTCTGAGCTAAATGTGACCATCGAAAAACAGTTGAGCGAGTCGAGCCAAACTGCGGGCGAGAAGATGGAAAAGATTACTGCCGATTCCGATGTCATTACCGAGCAAGTGGGGCAGTTGAACCAACTGACAGAACAGTCTCACAGTTCGATTGAGCGGATAGGAAGTGAAATAGCAAAATTAACCGATCGAATTCAAGAGCAGGCTTCCGCAGTCAACCAGTCTACCGCCAGTATCGAAGAGATGAACAGCTCGTTGGAGAATGTAGCTGCTATTACTCAATCTAAACAAACTTCGAGCACCAAACTTATACAAACCGCCCATGAAGGCGGTGAGCGGCTGGATAAAACCAACCAGGCCATTCAGCTGATGTTGTCGAGGGTCGATTCAATATCCGAATTTGTCTCTGTAATTCAGAATATTGCCGGTCAAACCAATTTGCTAGCCATGAATGCTGCCATTGAAGCCGCCCATGCCGGTGAGTCCGGCCGGGGCTTTGCCGTAGTAGCCGATGAAATTCGCAAACTGGCCGAACAATCGGGCTCTCAGTCAAAACAGATCAGCGGAGGAATTAAAGAGATTGTCGAAACTATTAATGTCGCCGCAAGCTCCGGAGATAAGACCCGGCTTGCCTTCCAGGAGATTGAACAGGAGATTCAGACGGTAGTAAATTCTTTTGAGGAGATATCCTCAAACACCTCCGAGCTGACTATCGGCAGCGGCGAGGTGATGAACGCGATGCAGATTCTTCAAGAAATCTCGAACGATGTCCAAACCGGGGCAGAATCTGTAAAGAGTGAAACCTCTACAGTTGAATCTGCTGTGAAGCAGCTTGCTGAGCTTTCTGCAAGGGTACACGAACTTACATCAGCTATCACGCAGCAGGCCGGTTCTGCCTCAGAGGTCATCTCGCAAGTATCTGTAGCCTCGGAGAACCTGGAAGAAGCCAGCCGGAGCTTAAATGCCCAGGTTGATATTTTTTCCATAGACAATGAAACCACTGATTTAGAAGATGAGCAGGGGGATCCGGAATAAGCTTTCTTTTGAAGCTAATCAGGATTATAGCCAAATGTGTAGACATATACTTCAAGACGTAACAACCCTGTTTCTGCCTTCTTTTTTAGCTTTATAAAGAGCCTCATCGGTACGCTTTATTATATTTTCTTTCGTATCGTTCTTTACGCTAGAGGTGAGTCCGAAGCTGCAGGTAATGTGTCCGACCTTCGGGAACCGCTTCTTTTCGATTGCTGCTCGGATGCGTTCTCCTAAGAAAGCTGCCTCTGAAAGCTCTGTGTGCGGCAGGAGGATAATAAACTCCTCTCCCCCCCAGCGTGCCAGCAGATCGCTCTCGCGTATCTGGGTTTTTACCAATTCAACCAATTCAACCAGTACGATGTCACCTATATCATGTCCATGAGTATCATTTACCTTTTTAAAATGATCTATGTCGAACATAAGCACAGAGAGTACATGACCGTACCGTTGGAATGTTCGAAGCTCTCTTTCAAAGGCGGAGTTAAACTTTAGTCTATTGGCTATCTGAGTCAGGTGGTCGGTTTGAGAAACGCGGGTGAGCTCCTGTTCGCGAGAAAGACTGTTGCTTACATCTACAAAGGTAGCTACAACCGCGGTGGGGTGTGGATCCTCCGCACTTATAACCGGCTGTGAGTTGACCGAAATCCATGCGAGGCCGCCGTCAGGTTTGTGTACTCCCAAAATAACGCCGTGTTGAGGCTCTCCGCTTTGGAGAGTGATAATTGCCGGATGTTCCTCGACTGGGTAAGGGCTGCCGTCCTGGTGTACCGCCCTCCACCTCGGATCGGTAGAGGTTCTGCCTAGAAGCTGGTCTCGAGTGAGGCCGAGAATTTGTTCGGCGCTTCGATTGTAGGTTACTATTTTACCGTTACGATTGTAAATTACAATTCCCTCTTCCATAGCAGCGATTACAGAACGATAAAGATGCTCGCTTTCCCTGAGCCTTTCGGCGTTATGGTGGTAGTCCTGAATTAACTCGCGTAATAGCTCGTTATTTATGCGGGAGTCTTTTTCCTGTGCGCCAGCCTCGAGGAGGGTTTTAAGCAGTTCTTTATGCTGCAGTATGTCCGTCCTGCTGAGGCGGCTGAGCAATTCTCCGATGCTGTCGTTAGGGCTCATAGGCATCTATTCCCACGGCAGGCAGTTTATCAAGCGCATTAATGACCAAATCAATGTCCTCTGTCTGATTGAGTATGCTGCCGTGTTGCGGAGCGATTCGTGAAATCGCTAGCTGCTTTGTCTTGCCCATGGCATAGGAGAGAGCTTTACCGGAGGTCATGATGCGTCTGTGAAAATTGTAAATTCCATAGAGCGGACAGTAGCGTTTGAATTGATCGCACTCCGCCTGTATATGGTCACACGAGTGGCACTCACTTGGAAGTTTTAAGAAAAGCTCCCAATGAACGTCGTAGCTGCCGAAGAGATCACTACTGAAGAGGGTTTTGGTCTGGCTGTCGTAGGTCATGAAGCTGCCCGCCGAATGTGCATAGGGGGTGTGGATAAAACTAAGCTCCCTGCCTGTGGCAAAGGTAAACCGGCTCGAGAGTGCATTGATGTCCAGGAGGGGAGAGCTATTGCCGTAGTAGCGTATAAACACGTTGTTCTCGCGGTGGGAAATAATTTTCAGATTATTAGAATTGATGATCTCCTCAAAATTGGGAATGCTGCTGCATAAGTCAGGGTCATAATGCTGATATATGAGCCTGAAAATATTTTGCGGCAGAATACCGGTTTGTAGTATTTTTAACATTACAATGCTGAATTCAGGCCTGCTTCCTCCGTCGATGAGTACCGCCTCATCCCCTTCTACGATAAGGTAGGGGTTACAATGCAGGTTCCGTTCTCGGTCTACGTATCCCACCCAGAAGATGCCCTCCGCCAGTTCTATTGGCTCTTCGTATGAAATACCACCTTCAGTATCACTATCTTTCACTACAAAATCCTTTTTATATGCAAGTTGCATTCTCATTTTGGCTTTGTTCTTTAGTGTATACCTTGTTGCTTTAAAGAGCAAATTAAGCAAAATGACTATTGTTTCTGAGTAACAGGATAAAGCTGTCCTACGAACACTATCTCACTCCCATCCGGTTGGATATCACACCTGACCTTGCCCTTGTCGACATTCCTACGGGAATCGTAAACACCGTTGCGGTAGATTTCTACCGAACGCCAATGTTCCGGTACAACGAACTCAATACTGAGGGGCTGTGAATACACTTCATCCTCCAGGTTGTCTTCCACTGCAAGGGTTATAGTAGTGAGTGTCTGATTTAGCAGTTTTACCGATACGAAATTTCTTTCCCTGATATACCGGAGAACATTTCCAAATGGGGCAATCCAAAAATTCTTATTTTCAATGTAATCGAGGACAGCCTTAAAGTGGTGGAACGAAAGGGGATCCCAGCCAAGAGCTTCTTTGGGGATATTGCCGTTGTCAATGCCGTGAAAGCCGCCTATCAACCAGTTTCCTTCCTCGAAGGCTCGGTCCCCGAGTCTCTTCATCTCTCGAACTTCGAATTTTTCACTTACCCGCATAGAATTGATCTGATAAAAGTTTTGCGGAGTCTTTTGGGGGATACCGCCGAATCTGTGGGGGTACTGGCTGAGCCTTCCACCGCCTGATCTTGCCCCAATAAAATAGGTATGTGCAATTTCTTGGTTTGCAGCGCTACTGCGCCAGTACGGCCAGCTGAAGGTCATTCCCCTTGGGAGCGCAGGAATGTGCATCCTGATTGTCTCTCGCGACTTTTCGAGTTCTCTATGGGCCTTTACAGATAAATCGGCATGGGTGCTGCTGTGGCTTGCGATTTCATGTCCAGCGGCGGCCATGGTTCGGGCTTGTTCCCAAGAAAACAGTAATCTCTCGATAGATCCGTCTTTCCATATACCGGTTTCTCTAAAATCGGTAATAAGGAAGAAAGTAGCCTTGATATTACGCTTCTCCAGTTCTGGAAAAGCTAGGAGATACTGGTCGAGGGTTCCATCATCGAAGGTTATGGAACAAGCCGAAGTCCTAAACCCGTACCAGGGGGCTATCCTATACTCGAAGCTATATTCTGAGATTTCTTTGTCAAAATCTTCATCTACCGAGGAGGTGGAGGCGCATCCGCTTAGAAGAAGAACTATAAATATCCCAATTGAGAGGGTTGAGAGAAACACATGTCCGCGAGCGCTGTTTCTATTCATTGCCTGAGAGATACTCCTCTACAGTTATAGGGTAGTTCCACAGTTCAATACTATAATATTCGTACTGCACGTCAAGTGTATGGGCGAGTGCTATAATCGAAGCATCCTTTTGTGTTCGGTATTGGCGCAGAGCCTGGGCTTTGATTCTCTTGGGAGAGAAACCTGTTACGGCGGTTTCCATCATTGAAATGGCCGCTATAGCAGGGTAGGGCTCACCTCCTATAGTATCTCTTAAAGAATCGACCGGAATCAGGTGTCCCTTGATGAAACTCTGGCCTTCTTCCATCAGTTGATCAATGGCTTTGTTAACAAGGTAACCTACCGTTTTATGTTCAAAATGCTCATACGCTTCACTGTCGTTTTTGGGCGAAAGGATAACTGAAGGGCTGTAACCCCGGATCAATTCTGTAAGCTTTGTTATTAGGCCGGCTTCTCCTCCCCAGGCATCAAGGACTTCCTCTATGCTGAGAACTTGGGTATTGCTGCTGTAGGGGTGATTCTTCAAACCTAAACGAAGGTATTCCACCACCCCGAGGTGGCTTAGAGCTTTTTCGGTTTCTCCTACTCTGATTTCCGCCAGCTCAGGAGGTGAGGGGTACTGACCAGGAAAGTCACTCCTTACAACACCTGACTCCCCATCAGTAAAAAGAACGGTAATGATTTTTTTCCCCTGACGCGAAGCTTTAGCCGTAAAGCCGCCGAAATCTATCGATTCATCATCCGGGTGAGCATGGATGCACATAATATCCGCATCGAAGTACTCCGGGGTTTCTCCGGGACCGATCATGTGTGGCTTGAGGAGTGGGAGGCTTCCGAACTCTTTGGCAGCATCGTAGAGAGCTGGATAAGCAGTTTTAGTAACAGTATTGCTGGTTTCTGATTCTATTGTTCCGGAGAGACTTTGAAGTGCAAGACCCGCAACAAGTGTGAGCAATACTGCAAAAATGGGGAGGCTATAGGTAGGAAGAAAATCCGGCTTTTTTTTAGGGTATACGATGACATTATGGGTACCCTTGAAAAGAATTCGTTCAGAGCCCCATGCAATTCTGCTTCCCGGAGAAAGCTTCTTGTGCTTAGCAGCGACCCCGTTTATCAGAAGAAAATCCGGAGAGCTAAAAAATACTCCCGTCTCCCTAGTTTCAATGGAAAACTTCTCAGGCCTAGTGTTTCCTTTCTGTTTCCGCAGTTTAAGGTCGGCATCTTGAACAGTTCCGGCAATTATTTTGGGTCCCGGTAAGGAAAACTCCTGCTGTTTACCTTTTTCAGGGGACAATAGTATCAGATCGAGATAGTGAAACATTTGAGGCTGTGGGTGCGGCTCTTCCAAGGAGCTTCGATTTTGGTAATATCTGCTTACCGCGAAGGCTATAAGGAGCAAAGCAATAAGTCCCAAGAGCGCTGCTACCAATATACCTCTCAAGTTGAGCAACTCTTGGGTGAGGAAGGAAAGTTCCCTAAACATATTACCGCTAAGAAATTTGATCACCATCCGTCCTTATTGTACATTATCTTTCTATGTGGCACAAAGGCACATTTGTTGACTTTTCCGTATCGGTATTCTACAATCAAACATAATGGACAAAATAAACGTAATTCTCGTTACTGAAGATAATTATTTAGAAAATGCTATTAATGAACAGTGTCGGCAGTGCACAAATTTAGAGCCTCTGGTGGTTCACCACAATATCGCAAGCATAGAGTGGGAAGATATAGGTGAGTATCGGGCTTTTATAATTGATCTTCCTTCTTTGAGCAGCGATCCCATGGAAATATTAGGCCAGATAGATGGCGAGGCTGTGGTGCTGCTTACAGATTTCAAACGCAATAAGCTGGTAGAAGAAATAATCGGAAAATACGAATTACAGCTGCTCGTAAAAGATCCTCAAAATGGGTATCTTCAGATGGTATCCATGTTTATACGTAAGGCGCTCAAAGTTAAGGATAAAGAAAACTCTACCATGGAGGTGATACATCACATCCACAAAAGAAAGTACGACTTCCTAAATGCCGTTCCGGATATTGTCTATCAGCTTGATTCTCAGGGCAATTTTGTATATCTAAATGATGCGGTACGAACTATGGGCTACACTCCGGAAGAGCTTTTAGGCCGTCACTTTTCTACCATTGTGGTGGAAGAAGACAGGCAGAAGGCCGCCAGATCTTCCGTGTTGCCCAAATACTCCGGTAAAGTTACAGGCTACGAGGGTTCTCCAGGGCTTTTTGATGAAAGAAGGTCTAGGGAGAGAGCTACCAGAGAGCTTGAGGTCAAGCTAAAAAAAAGAGTTCGCGGAAATGAAGTTGATAAAGCCACCCTTGGCTCCATAATTGCGTATGGAGAGGTTACCGCTACAGGCCAATATACCAGGGAGAATAAAAAGAGAACTTTTATCGGGACTGTGGGTATTATAAGGGATATTACTACCCGGAGAAAATCCGAGAAACTTCTGCATCTTCTCTCATTTGCTTTAGAACAGAACCCCTCAGGTATCTGTATTATCGATGCTGAGAAGAAAATTGTGTACGTGAATCCTTATTTTTCTAATAAGTTTGATGTCCCCTATGACATGGTCAATACTCTTTCCGTTGATGGAGTATGGAAAAAAATATTTGGAAAGAGTGGGTTTAACGAAGTAGTGGAAGAGATAGAAGAAAACGGATTTTGGCACCAGGACCTACGTATAGATGCTCCAAGGGGGTTGGCTGAGTGGTATTCGGTAATGCTCTATCCAGTAGCTTTTTTTAATGATGCTACCCACTATGTCTTAATTTTAGTTGATATAACTGAGAAAAAAAGCTCGGAAGTGAGGTTGAAGAAGGAGTTGGATGAGAAAGATATTCTTCTTAAAGAGATACATCATAGAGTAAAAAATAACCTGAATATCATATCAAGCCTGTTCAACTTACAGATGAACGATTCATCCCAGAACGAAGAGCTTAACGGTATTCTCTTAGCGAGTCAGAATCGAATACACACCATGGCCAGAGTTCATGAGCAATTGTATAATGAAGATTCATTTTCTTATATCAATATCTCAACCTACATATCCTCTTTAGTTCCGGAGATTCTGAATGCTTATGGCAGTGTGAGTCATATCAAACTGAAGATTGATGTAGATGAAGTGCACCTTCCTCTCACCCAGGCAATTCCTTGTGGGCTGATAATAAATGAACTTATCACTAATGCGTATCAACACGCCTTTCCCAACAAGCAAGCAGGCAAGATCACTGTGTCTTTGGAGCTTGATGATAAGCAAAAGTGTGTACTCAAAGTGCATGATAATGGGGTAGGGTTACCACACAATTTTATTCCTCAGCAATCCGAGACTCTAGGAATGCAGCTTATTCATGGCTTATGCGAACAGCTCAACGGGAAAATTGAATTTTTACAGGAGAGCGGTACAATTGCAAAGTTAGTACTCTCAGACCCGAATTTAAGAGGTTAGTAAAAAAAGGCGATTTTTATCCCCCGTTTTCAAACAACCATGTTGAAAGGTACCTTTCTCCAGCATCCGGCAGCAGAGCAACGATGAGCTTGCCACTGTTCTCTGGACGTTTTGCAAGCTCTAACGCGGCTTGGAGGGCGGCTCCCGATGAAACCCCTACTAATATTCCCTCTTCAACTGCTAATCTTCGTGCGATCTCACCTGCGGACTCGTCCTTCATTCTAATAACCTCATCGATTACATCTGTCTTAAGTACCTCCGGCAAAAATCCTGCTCCGATTCCTTGAATTTTATGGGGACCCGGCTCGCCTCCTGAGATAACCGGAGATTTTTCCGGCTCGACAGCTACTACCTGCACAGTTGCTTTGCGTTTTTTCAATTCCTCGCCTACACCGGTAATGGTTCCACCGGTTCCGACCCCGGCAACAAAAATGTCAACACTGCCCTCCGTATCCCTCCATATCTCATCCGCGGTAGTTTTACGGTGCATATCGGGATTTGCCGGATTTGAAAATTGTTGAGGTATGAAGCTACCATCAATGGAAGATTGCAGCTCTTCGGCTTTTGCAATAGCTCCCTTCATTCCCTGTTTCCCATCGGTTAGCACGAGCTCTGCCCCTAGAGCTTTTAAGAGCTTCCGCCGTTCAATGCTCATTGTATCGGGCATGGTAAGGATAACCTTGTATCCTTTTGCGGCGCCCACATAGGCCAGTGCAATTCCTGTGTTTCCGCTGGTCGGTTCGATAATCACCGAGCCGGGGTGCAACACACCGCGTTTTTCAGCTTCGTCTATCATGGCAAAACCGATGCGATCTTTGACACTGGAGAGCGGGTTGAAGGACTCAAGTTTTACTGCCACTTTTGCCGCACCACCCTTGTTGAGCTTATTAATACGGACGAGGGGTGTGTTACCGATTAAATCTGTAATGTTATCTGCAATATTCATACTGTCTACCTCTCTTGATTTGTGTACCTATATAACATAGGTAAATTGACGGTTCCGGTTATTCTGAACCACAGTTTCCAAATTTATGCTCTCTAGATAATCCGAAATGGCCTTATCAAGACCGCTCCACACATCCCATGTAGGGTTTAATGGATTCTGTATGTCTTCCACCGGGGATGCATCACCCTCCAGCACATCAACGATCTGTTTGACCGTGATTTTTTTCGGCTCGCATGCAAGGCTATAGCCGCCACGTGCCCCTCTATAGGTATTAATAAGGCCACTGCTCTTGAGAGGAATGACCAGTTTACTAAGGTATTTCTCCGAAATATTCTGTCGCTCGGCAATATCTCTAAGCAAAACCGGTCTTTCCTTACTGTGAAGTGCCAGTTCAAACATGAACTGTAAACCGTATCGGCTGCGGGTCGACATTTTCATATATCCTCCAGGAATTTCATAATTACTACCAAAAAGGTCTACAAAGAAGTGTATAAAAACTTACTATAATTGTCAAGAATAATCTATATTTTCTTCACAGTTCGTTCACTTTTTTGCTATACTTTAGGGTACGCAACTAAAACCGACTTATAGGAGAGCCTATGGAAGGTGAGAGAGTTTGTAATTAGAAATCAATCTGTGAGGAGCACTATATATGATGATGAATGGATTTGGATTCGGGTTTCCTTTTTTTATGGGAGGCCCCTTCTTGTGGCTGATAATTGGTCTTGGCGGGTATTTTATTATGCGCCGTTTCTTTAATTCCAAAGGCAGGAGACAGCAGGCTTCCCCCGATAGAACCCAAAACTATGGGAGAGGTCAAGAATCTATTGAAACATCCATATATCGCTTAGCCGGAAAACTTGGAGGTACAATTACTGTCTCCGACCTAGTTACACATATGGGTATTGAACCAAAAAGGGCTGAAAAAACACTGGAATCTATGGCCGACGGTGTGCGAGTTCGTATGGAAGTGGATGACGCGGGAATAGTGTATTACGAGTTTCCGGAATTGAAATCCAGATAGATGAGTGAGGGGCTCAGTGCGCTTTATGATGTCGCTTCTTCAAGCTCCTCCTTCTTTACTCGCAGCAGTTGCGCGTTAACGGCAACAATAACCGTGGACATGGACATGAGAATTGCTCCCACTTCGGGGGACAGAACGATTCCCACGCTGTACAGAACGCCTGCGGCCAGAGGGATGGCGATCACGTTGTAGCCGGTAGCCCATATCAGGTTCTGGACCATCTTGCGGTAGGTTGCGCGTCCGAACAGAATCAGTGCCGTGATATCGAGGGGATTGGAGTTTACCAGCACTATATCGGCGGAGGCAGCGGCAATATCGGTGCCGGAGCCCACCGCCACTCCTATCTGGGCCTGGGCCAGGGCGGGGGAGTCATTTACTCCGTCGCCGGTCATAGCCACGTACTCGCCCTGTTCCTGCAGTTCCTTGATTTTGTCCTGCTTTTGATCGGGCAGTACCTCGGCGAAATATCCGTCCATGCCGAGTTCCTTTGAAACAGCCTCCGCGGTTTCACTGTTATCACCGGTGAGCATCCAGCACTTGATTCCCCGTTTCTGCAGGGCTTGGATTGCCTGGTGCGATTCGGGGCGGATAGTGTCGGAGAGGGCAAGCGAGCCGGCAACCTGCTTATCGACCAATACGAAGACCCTTGTTACGCCGCCCTGTCGGCCGGCATCCTTCGGTTGTTCAAGATTCTGTTCTTCCAGGTAGCCCGGACTCACCACCGCTATCGACTTTTTATTCACGGTTCCCTGCACGCCCTTGCCTTTGATCGCCTCGAAATTATCGGCCGATCCGATCGAAACACCCGCATCTTTAGCGGCGGAGACAATTCCTTTGCCAATCGGATGTTCGGATTGTCCTTCCAGTGCCGCGGCAAAGCTGAGAATATCGTTCTTTTCATACTGTGTGTCGTGAACATCCACGCTTCCGACCTCGAACACCCCCTTGGTCAATGTACCGGTTTTATCGAAGACAACGGTGGTAATTTTTCGGGCATTCTCGAAGGCCGTGCGGTTGCGGATCAACAGTCCGTTCTGGGCCGATTTAGCGGTTGACTGGGCCACTACCAGTGGAATTGCTAATCCAAGGGCGTGGGGGCAGGTGATAATCATGACCGTGGCCATTCGGGCAATCGAGAACTGAAGCCCCGCTCCGGTTATCAGCCATCCGGCCAGTGTCGCCGCTCCGACGGTAAGTGCAACAATGGTGAGCCACATCGCCGCCCGGTCGGAAAGCGCCTGAGTTTTAGATTTCGCGGACTGGGCTTCGCGGACCATGTTGATCACTTTGGACAGGTAAGAATCCTCTCCGGCTCCTTCCACTTGAAGTTCAAGAGAACCGTCACCGTTGATCGAACCTCCGATCAACTCATCCCCCTCAGCTTTGCTGACCGGACGCGATTCACCGGTAAGCATCGATTCGTCAATGTAACTGCTGCCTCTCACAACCTTGCCGTCGGAGGGAATTTTCTCGCCCGGTTTAATTACCAGGACATCTCCCTTTCGCACTTCCGACAAGGGAATATCTTCGGTCTCTCCATCCTTCTTGCGATGAGCCTCGCTGGGCATGAGTTGGGCGAGTTTCTCCAATGCTGAGGAAGCACTGACCACCGAGGCCATTTCGATCCAGTGTCCGGCCAGCATAATTGCGATCAGGGTGGCCAACTCCCAGTAGAAGGGCGTCCCCTCAAGGCCGAAGGTAACCGCAGCGCTGTATACATAGGCTACGGTGATGGCAAGTCCGATCAGGGTCATCATCCCCGGGACTCTGGATTTGAGTTCATCCACCAGTCCCTTGAGAAATGGCCAGCCGCCGTACACGAAAATCGCAGTGGCAAGTACAAATACAAACATACTGTCGCCGGTGAATTCGAGGCTGAACCCCAGAAACTGCTGTATCAGCTCCGAGAGCGCCAGCACAGGTATACTCAATACAAGGGTGATGTAAAATCGCTTCCTGAAATCACGAATCATCATCCTGTGGTGCTGGGTATGGTCATGGTGAGTGTGTTCGGTATTCATACTTCCTCCTTACCTTAGTAATATAATTATACTAATAACCGAGCTCAGTTTTCAAATGTTCGTATTCATCTCGGCTGATCTCGCCGTTTGCATAGCGTGCTTTTGCGATCTCGAGTGAGGATGAATCCTCACTAAAGGAAGTCCACTCTGAAGGGTTCCTCTGATAGTTGTTATACGCAATATATGCAATCGCAATAATTCCTAAGATCAATATAATTCCCATGTTCCGCTCCTTTTAATTCATTTATTTGGTCGTCAAGCGATCAATTACTTTCTGCAATTTGTCTTTGATCTCACCGGCGATCGTTTCAATCTCCGTATTGGAAACCCCCTGCATTGAAGCCTGCGGGTCAACCGCAGCAACTTCGATTGAGTTAGGTTCAATTTCCTGCACGATCACATTACAGGGAAGCAGGGTTCCGATTTTATCCTCGGCCTGCAGAGCCTTATGTGAAAAGGGAGGATTGCATGCCCCCAGTATTCGGTACTTACGAAAATCAACTCCGAGCTTTTTTTGTAAGGTTGCTTCGACATCGATATCGGACAGCACTCCGAAACCTTCCTCTGCCAGCTCCGATTTTACTTGTTCGATTGTCGCCTCAAAATCTCCGTTTACCTTTGTGCTCATATAATATTTCATGGTATTCCTCCTTATAGAACCTTATAAATTTCTTTTGGGAAATAGCAGCATTACTGCTGCTATTCCTATCAGGATGATGACGATCCATCCCGCATACATCTCCGGGCATCTGATGAGCCATTGCATAGTTTAACGCTTCAAATCTTCTATGGCCTGCAGGTACTCTTCGCGGCTGATTTCACCACGGGCGTAGCGCTGTTTCAGAACCTCTTCAGGTGAGTTATAGGGGATCGACTGGGCGGCAGACCCATTTTGGCTCCATCCACGACCCATCATTCCGGGGCCCATCATTCCCATGCGTCCCCCACGGTAGCCGTACTCCGAACCGTCCGTGAGATATCTGTATCCCATCCAGCGGTGGGCCGATGCCAGGGACTCGGAACCTTCACCGCCCATCATTCTGTCCATCCATGAATGAACGCTCTCGTTGGGGTGAACCTCCGACATAACGGCATCACCGAGTTCTTCGAGTAGCGGGTCAGGGACCTTTTCAGGATCAATAGTCTCCTCTGAACTCAGCCCCATCTTATTCCGAATCTCATTGATTACCTGATTTGGATTTGCGGAATGTTCGTCGGACTGGGTGTCGGAGAGCGACCACGCCAATACTGCAACTGTTAATAAAGCTAAAGATAAAATTACTGTGCGTTTCATATTTCTTCTCCTCTTGAATGGTGTGTAGTATGAATATAGGGAAGGAGTATGAAGCTAAGTTGAAGGAGATATTACGGGAATATGACAAAATTAGTTGTTCAGGGGAAGAGTGAAATAAAAACGGCTGCCTCTGTGCAGTCCGGGGCTTTCAGCCTGCAAACTGCCTCCGTGGGCTTTGATAATATGATGTGCTATTGTCAGACCGATACCACTTCCACCGCCGACGCGGGACCGGGATTTATCAACCCGGTAGAATCTTTCGAAAATTTGATCTATCTCACTATCACTTAGACCAATACCGTTATCTTCGACACCGCAGACTATCATATCGTGTTTGGACTCAGCATAGATTTGAACCGAGCCATGGGGAGGCGTATACTGTAGAGCATTGCCGAGAAGGTTGATGAGTACCTGCTGTATGCGTTCCCGATCAGCCTTTACTCTGAGTGCAGACTCCGGGAGTTCAATTTTAAGGTCGATCTGCTTTTCCGAGAACTGGGGTTTTAACCTTAGCACAACTTGTTCCAGTAGATTGTTCAGGTCGAACTCTTTTATATTCAGTTTTATCTGCCCCGATTCCGCCTGTGATAGATTCTCTAAGTCCCCGACAAGACGTTGTAATCGTGTAAGTTCGGTCTGAACCGCCGAGTATGTAGAAAAATCCGCCGGCAATACCCCGTCGATCATACCCTCCATAAGGCTGCGCATTGAAGCAAGAGGAGTCCTTAATTCGTGGGCGACATTGCCAATGAGCTCAATGCGGCGGGTTTCAGTGGAATGCAGCTCCTCCGCCATCCGATTGAAGTTTTGGGCCAGCTCGCCAATTTCGTCATCCCATACGAAGTGGGCCCGCTGGCGGTAATCTCCGTCTGCAATCTGTACCACCGTTTTTATCATCGAGCGGATGGGAAAAACTATTCGCCAGGCGACAAAACTACTAATTATAACGGCTGCAAGTAAGGCACCGGACGCAGCGATTAGGAGAACCTCATTTAGGGCAGCCTGAAAAGTGTTCATTAAATTCTGTCGTAACACATCGCTCTCACCAATGAGGTGCTCCATCTGCCGGATATGCTGGTTCAATGCATACGGTGCTTGTAGGCGGGCGGTGAGCAACAGGATAACAACCCCAACCCCGATTACTATTAGATGTGAAACAAAGATTTTGCGGCCTAAACGGCTTGTCAGCAGTTCTTTTATTTTCACTGTTCCCCCTCGAAACGATAGCCGCTTCCGCGAACAGTTGTAATGTATTCCCTGTCTTCCTCGGATAGCCTCATCTTATTGCGTAACCGGCGGATATGTACATCAACTACGCGCTCTTCGATAAAATATTCATCTCCCCACACATGCTCGATCAGTTGATCACGGCTGAGCACTCGGCCACTGTTTTCCATCAAAGTGAGTAGCAAATCAAACTCAATCCGGGTGAGCTCGAGTTCATGTCCTTCCCGCCAGGCTCTTCTGGCGGCCGGATCGATAGAAAACTCGCCACTCTGTATCGTCTCAAGTTCATTGTCGCTCTGTTTTCTCTGTCGACGGACGATTGCCTGCACCCGGGCTACCAACTCGCGGGGACTGAAGGGTTTTTGAACGTAATCGTCGGCCCCCATTTTAAGACCGATTATCCGGTCGTCTTCGCTCGTTTTAGCAGTTAGTAATACGATATAAGGGTCGGCGTTTCGCCTGAGTTCCCGCAATACCTCCAGTCCGTCAATTCCAGGGAGCATTATATCCAATACCACCACATCCGGTCTAAATGTACGGGCGATCGTAAGCGCCTGCTGTCCTTCGAGGGCGCTTTTGACCTCATAGCCCTCGCGCTCGAAATAGGCTTGAACTGTAGTTACGATGGCGGTTTCATCATCCACGACCAATATCTTCATGTGCAACCCACCTCTCCATAATTCAGTATCTTAATTTAGCGGTGCAGTGTCAAACCGAATATATATAAGCTAAGCTCTTGAATACAGCGCGGCTGCTATGCAATAAAACAGTATATGAATTTTAAAAGCAATGTGCTGCTGCACTACTCTATAGTTACCCTCCTTATCACCCTTGTGGTTACCTTTAGTACGGGGATCTATATGGGGTATAAAAGTAAGCAGCATCTTATAGAAACGCATCTGGATCTGTACCCAAACCTGGTACAGCATTTTACAGAAAGCGATGCTTCCATTGTCTCTTATTTCAATAATCCGGCAGAATACGCTTTACCAGAGGATCTGGATGACCACTTGCAACTGCTCTTTAAAATAGAGACAGTTTTCAGGGTCAAGCTGTGGAACAGGAATAACACCGTTATTTGGAGCGACCGGGAAGAGCTGATCGGCAGAACTTTTCCGGAAGAAGATATTTTCGAGCAGGCGGCTGGAGGGAAACTCATTTATGAGCTTACCGAACCTCATGCTGACGAACATCAATTTGAAGAGGACGTAGAGCTTTTCCTTGAAATCTATATCCCTGTACTCCACAGAGGCGAGGTGATAGGGATCGTAGAGATATATGAAAATGATAAAGAACTCACAGAGAAAATTAGAGAACTGGTGCGGGTGAACTATATAATAATAGGCGCTTCCGGTGCTCTGCTTTATCTACTTCTTTTTAGTATTTTTGCGGCTGCATACAGGCGCCAGAAGCATGCGGTCGAACAAATGAAGAAAACTGAACGGGTAACGATATATGCTCTAGCATATCAGGCTGGGCTCAGAGATGAGGAGACCGGAGAGCACCTGAAGAGAACGACCGAGTATGTGAGAATTATTGCCCGGGAGCTGGCTAGGGACCAGCAGTATAGCAAGTATATGAAAGGAACCTATCTCGAAGATCTGGTAAGATCGGCACCTCTCCACGATATTGGAAAAGTGGGGATTGAAGATAGCATCCTTAGAAAACCCGGTAAACTTACAGAGGAGGAGTTCGAGCGAATAAAGGAACACTGCGAACTGGGTGCACGAATACTCGAGCAGGCACTGGAGGATATCTCGTTCCGCTCATTCCTCGACATCGCAATACACCTCGTTCGTTTTCATCATGAGAGGTGGGACGGCGGGGGGTATCCGCAGGGCTTGAAGAGAGAGGAAATTCCTATTTCCGCCCGTATAATGGCCTTGGCCGATGTATACGATGCGCTGCGTTCGGAGCGTGCGTACAAACCCGCATTCTCCCACGAAAAATCCGTGGAGATAATTAAAAGGGAACGGGCAAAGCAGTTCGATCCTAAAGTAGTGGATGCCTTTCTCTTGTGGGAAAGTGGTTTCAAGCATATCTCAGAGTCCTTAGCAGATTAGACTTGCAAACTCTCATACACTGAAGGCGATTATTAAAAAGAGTCCACCCGGATGAACTTTTTTTATTCTTCAAAAGCTGCATATATGAGACGATACTATTGGAAATGAACTATTATGTTGGATCTGTATAAAAATATGAGCAATAAAATATTCCTAGTAGAAGATGAGATGATTCTCAATGAGGGATTAAAAAGGTTTCTTCAGAAGAACGGATATCCCGTGGAGATATTCGCCCACGGAGAGCCCTGTTTAGAAAGATTAGATTCGGGACCGCTCCCCGCCCTCATACTAATGGACATCAACCTTGGGAAGGGCCGGATGGATGGGCCCTCGGTTACAAAAAAGATTTACGAAAAGTATGATATTCCGGTAGTCCTGCACTCTGCCTATACCGATAAAGCAACCCTTGATACAACCAGAGACATGACAAAATATGGATACATCCAAAAAGTTCCTGGGAACGAGCAGTTTATCTTGGCAACTATTGATATGGCCCTGAAACTATTCGAGAGTAAGCGCGCTCATATTAAGAGTGAGAATAAATACAAAGAATTGCTGCGACATCAACAAAATATTCGAGAGGAACAGAACGCCTTCATTGCTCAAGAGGTCCATGACGAGTTGGGGCAATCTCTTACGTCTCTTCAGATGGGTCTAGCGATCATTGAAAGTGATTTTAGTACCGTTGAAAGTTCGTGCGAATGTGCGAGTATTCAGGAGACGATTTGTGAAATGAAGGAGACACTGGAGGACACGATTAAAAGAACTAGAGAACTATCATGGCAGTTAAAACCAGTGGTGCTGGATTCTTCAGGAATAATTGAAGCTCTGGGTTTGCAGGTATCTGAATATAAAAGGAAACTCAATCTGCCGGTCACCTTCATTAAACCGAGGCAGGATTGCACATTAGATAAGAACAAATCCCTTGCAATATATAGAATTGCCCAGGAAGCACTCACAAACTGCGCCAGATATGCCGGGGCGTCTGAAGTGGGAATAGAAGTACTTTTAGATGACGAGAAAATCGAGGTATTAATTAAAGATAACGGTATAGGTTTCGACCCGAAGAGTTTGGATCTGCATGATTCATTTGGTTTAGTAGGAATGAAAGAGAGGGCTAAACAGTTTGGGGGCAATGTGAGTATAAAAAGTGAATATGGAATCGGTACGGAAGTACATATGCAAATGCCTATTAACGGAGATGAAGATTGATACATGTGATTGTTGTTGATGATCACCATTTAATCCGAAGGGGATTAAAGCAGTATATTGAGCGGATAGGCGATATTGAAGTGGTTGCGGAAGCGGCAACCGGTGAAGAGTTGTTACATTTTTCTGCTCTCAAATCTTGCGATGTTATTCTACTCGATATAGGCCTGCCCGATAAAAACGGAATAGAACTGTTAAAAGAAATAAAGAATTATTATCCGGATATGCACATACTCGTTTTAAGCATGCACCCTGAAGAGCGGTATGCACTCAGGGCTTTAGAAAACGGGGCCTGCGGCTACATCACAAAAGGCAGTTCACCGGAAGAATTAGAGAGGGCGATACGAAAAGTAGCCACGGGCGGTACCTATATAAGCGAAGCATTAGCTGAGAAATTTGCCTCGGGGGTAATAGAAAAACAGACAGCCCAACCGCATAGCATGCTCTCTGACCGTGAGTTCCTAATTCTTACAAGGTTAGGGAACGGAGAGGCAGTTAAAAGTATTGCCTGGTCGCTCAATATTAGTGTGAGTACCGTACATACCTATAAACAACGCATTATGGAGAAACTGAAACTCAAACATAATGCTGATCTCATCCACTATGTAGATACCCATAATCTGGATGAATCATAATCCTGTGTAGCAAATTTGCTACAAAAAGTTCATAAATTTTGCTACATATTTCCTGCATACTATTCTATATGCTGTACATGAGGGTAAATAGAATAGATGCATGTTCTGATAGCTGACGATTCAAGTTTAATACGAAAAAATCTAATCAAATTAATTAAGCCCATAGAAGGTGTAACTCACATATCCGAGGCTGAGGATATCTCGCCTACTGTTAAAATACTCAATACTACACTCCCAGAGGTACTTATACTAGACCTGCAGATGCCGGAAGGCAACGGTTTGGAAGTGCTGTCTTACATACAAGAGAAGCATTTAAAGGTGAAGGTTATTGTGCTCACCAACTATGTGACCGAATATTACCGGGAAAAATCGATGGAATTAGGGGCTGAGTATTTTTACGATAAGTCGAATGAGTTTCATAAGGTTATTACACTGCTTAGCAGTATGAATATTAAGAGAGAAGGAACATAAAAGGAGAGGAATATGGCTCAGATGAAAATGCGTACAAAGATCACAGGCGGCTTCGTGCTGATGATAGCGCTCTTGCTGCTTGTAAGCGGAGTTGCTGTGTATTTCCTGAACCGGGCGTCTTCAGATTTCGTTCAGTACAGGGAATGGGCGGTCGATTCGAACATGGTAAATGAACTTCAAGAAAACATGTTAATGGTCCGGATGAATGTGAAGGATTTTCTCATCAGAGGGGAAGAGAAAGAGGTGGAAGAGGTCAATGAGTATTATGAGGAGACAGTCTCTCTTGTTGATACTGCCCAGGAAAGTATTCAGGACCCCGAACGCATCCCCCTTGTTGATACGATCGATGAGGAACTGAAGCAGTATAAGGGGTATTTTGAACAGGTGGTTGAACTTCAGTACCAGCGAGATGAGAGGGTGATAAACGGTATGGATGTGGTGGGGCCGGAGATCGAAGAGGACCTTACCGCCATTCTCACCTCTGCCGAGGAAGATGGAGACATGGTGGCAGCCTACTACAGCAGTTTAGCTCTGCGGAATATAATGCTTGTCCGGCTCTATGCATTTAAATTTCTCGATTCCAATACCAAAGAAGATGAGCAGCGAGTTCTTACCGAATTGGAGAGTTTTGATAAAAATCTGTCGATACTCGACAGTGAGGTACAGAATCCAGAGAGACTGGCGTTGCTGCAGGAGGTCCGGGAGGGAGAGAATAAATACCATACCTATTTTAACGAAGTTACATCTATTATCTACGAGCGCAACGACTATGTGACCAACTATCTGGATGTAATCGGACCGGATATTGCAGATGTAGGTCAGCAGATTATTGCCTCAATTACCGCCGACCAGGACCGTTTGGGACCTGCGCTTCAGGCAGCCAACCAGAGGGCAATCATGATTGCCATAGCAGTATCGATCGTTGCATTGGTACTCGGTGTTTTCCTGACCCTCTTCATCACCGGAAGCATTCTCAAACAGTTAGGGGCTGATCCCTCTGTAATTGAGGAAATTGCAGGCCGTATTGCTATTGGAGACCTTGATATACAAATAAGGGATGAGAACATAAAAGGCGTGTATCAGTCGGTTAAGGAGATGGTCGACGCCCTTCGCTACAAGGCTAGTATAATTGAGCAGGTGGCCAACAAAGATCTTTCCGTAGAAATCGATGTAGCCTCCGATAAGGACGTACTTGGCAAATCGCTGGTTACCATGAAAGAAGCGCTGAACGAACTGCTCGGCCAGGTAAACAGTTCGGTGGAGCAGGTGAACAGCGGGGCCGACCAGGTAAGCCAGGCCAGCCAGAACCTCAGTCAGGGGGCCACCGAACAGGCCAGCAGCCTTGAGGAGATCACAAGTTCCACCAACGAGATCAACAGCCAGTCTAAACAGAATGCAGAGAATGCCACCGAAGCCCACGGTATAGCCAAACAGGCTACCGAGGATGCTGAGAAGGGCAACGCCCAGATGCAGCAGCTCAACGAGAGTATGGAGAAGATAAACGCCTCCAGCGATGAGATCAACAAAGTGGTAAAGGTAATAGACGACATCGCCTTCCAGATAAACCTTTTGGCCCTTAACGCCAACGTAGAGGCAGCCCGGGCCGGTAAATACGGGAAGGGTTTTGCCGTAGTGGCCGACGAGGTGCGGAACCTGGCGGTAAAGAGTACCGATTCGGTAAAAGAAACCACCCGAATGGTAGAAGATACGGTGACCAATATTAGACAGGGTACCGAAGCGGCGGAGGCGACTGCCCAGCAGCTCACTGCTATAGTGGACGGTTCGGGAAAGGTGGCGAACTTTTTAGAGGAGATAGCCCAGGCGAGCCGTGAGCAAGCCCAGGCTATAGAGCAAATTACCGAGGGGCTTGATCAGATTGATGAGGCCACCCAGGCAAGTACCGCAAGTGCCGAGGAGAGCGCATCGGCCTCCGAAGAACTGGCCGGACAGGCCCAGCAGCTAAGAAGTATGGTTGCTCAGTTCACCCTGGACAGCCGCTACTCCGGTGGACAAAGATTGCTCGCGCAAGGCAGTCATTTGAACAAGCTCGGGCATCAGCAACAGGGCTCTTCACAGAAACGGCAGAAGCCCCAACAAAAAACACAACAGAATTCTACCGCGGGTTGGAATAATAAGGGCCAAAAGGCTAAGAATGAGACAGGGATCACCCCGGTAAAACCGGAAGACCAGATATCCCTTGAGGATGATGATTTTGACCGATTCTAAGAATATTTTAACAATGAAAAGAGGCACTGGAGGCGGATATGAGTAAAGAAGAGATGCAGGACAGTGATTTTTTTGATGAGACCGATGATGAGATCCAAGAGAACAAGTTCCTTATGTGTAAGATAGGAGAAGAGACCTACGGGATCGACATACAACATGTAACCGACATCATAGAACTGCAGAAAATCACTGAAGTGCCGGATATGCCCGAGTATGTAAGGGGAGTGATAAATCTGCGGGGCAAGGTAATACCGGTAATAGACATGCGACTGCGTTTTGGTATGGATTCGAAGGAGTTTGATGACCGGACGGTAATAACTGTGGTCAATATAAAAAGCTACTCAATTGGTTTTATTATAGATACAGCCACCGAAGTAGTGGACATTCCCGAGAAAGACATTGATCCTCCGCCAACGTTTCAGGAAAATGGGGAGGGTAATAAATACATTGCCGGATTGGGAAAACTGGAAGATCAGGTAATTATTTTGCTTGATATGGAAAAACTCGTTGGAGAAAAAGAGATCGAGTCTATTCAGTCCGGTGTGAGCTAATTTACCGTTATAATTAACAAATGCGAAGGGCCTCTAGTGCAGAGGTCCTTCGCTATATATTTGTGTCTGTAAATTTGCATACCCTAAACCAAAACACTATAGTCTTAAGTTAGATACTAATGGAGTTTTTTTATGAAAACAGAGCAACAGCCTCTAATTGAAGTAGTAGAAGATAAATGCGTAAACTGTCATCGTTGCATTAGTGTTTGCCCGGTAAAGATGTGCAACAACGGCTCAGGGGATCATGTAGAGGTAAACCACGATTTGTGTATGGGTGCCAGCGGTTTTTCCGCACCCCAAGGATATAATGGAATTAGCAGAGGTAAATATATTTCATGAGAGTCGGTAATCTCAAGGTCGAAGGAAAGATTATTCTCGTAATTATACCCTTTATTATCAGCATTATCCTTGTGCTTTCATTGCTGGATGGATATGCGATGCGGCGGTTATACAGAACGTCGATGTCCACTTATCTCAATCATCTACTTGAGATGTACATTCATGAATATCCTCGGCATCTGCAAGGATTATTGGAGGATAACGGACTCGATGAGGCCGCTCTCATTCGATCAAAAAAAGGATCATTTTGTTGTAGCATGTAGAGTAAGTACCTTACATTTAGGTTAAACCACTAAAAATACTATTTAAATTGACTTTCCGGTAAAACAAGAATAGAATTCTTTATTATAACAAGTCGATGTAGTGTAGCCTTTCAAAAGGAGGAAGGTTGGATGAATCGGCTATCTGCTTTTATTGTTCTTACGTTACTGTTTGCAACAGTTCCGTTTAGTCTTTACTCCAAAGAAAATACGGTTTCTTTTATCATTGCGCCACCACCTGTCGGATATCCCCTTTTTGTGAGAGGGGAAAAGACGCTCCAAACCGGAGGTGACCTACTCTATCTGAGCATGGATGTGATGGAAGAGAAGATGAAGATATTCGGAGGGACCGCTTTTGGAAACTATCAGAGTTGTCTTTCCGATAGAGCAGCCGTAAAGGCTTCATTTGGAGGAGCTCTCCTTTTCGGGAATAAGTACAATTTGATGACTGGACGGCTTCCTCTGCAGATCAGCGGTATAGTACAACCGGTAAAGACAAACCATCTGTCAATTTTCCTGTTTGCCGCCGCCGGAGGAGATATAGGACTCACGGACATGACGCTTACCGTTCCACAGCTGGTTCCGATGACTTCCACATTTATCGATGACGAAACATCGGTCATAACCACTTCGGTGAATGGACTGATAAACGGTGGGGCCCAAGTAAACATCATCACCCGGGATTTCATCATCTCTCCTTTCGGCAGTTGGACGTATACTGGCGGGACCTATTCTACCACCCAAACCTCCAGCATGTCCTATGAGTATCCTTCCGCCTCAGGATCTATCGAGAACTATTCAAGCCTGATCTTCGGCTTCGATATTCTCTATGTACCAAAGAGCATTGCATTGAGCTCTCAACTGCGCACCACCGACAACTACACAATGGTTTCAGTTGCGCTGAAGTGGCTTTTGAAGGGAAAATAAGCACTACATAAAAATTCCATGTTTCCTTCACATTTTGTTTACAATTTTACTCTACATTAGGATCAGAAACTAAAACTGATCCTTTAGGAGGGGTTACATGAAACGAAGTATAGTTCTTATGATGTTGGTAGCGATTGTCGGTATGTTCTCTATCTCCGCGGTAATGGCGGAAGGGGCACAAGAGAGATGGGATGGAACAGCCCCAGCTCAGAGTCCGTACTACGATGGTGAGAGAGTAAGTGTGAGCGGCACGGTCGAGTTGACCGCCGGTGGTGTAGAGCTGAAGGCGGCCGATGGGCAGGAGTACGAGCTGATGTACCCGCGTTATCTCGCTGAAGATGTGCAGGTAAAAGATGGTGAAACTGTGACGGTAGAAGGCTATCTTGTTCCCGGACCGAGATGGGATTGGGGCGAAGATGAGAACCATCTTAGAGTTGACAAAGTTACACTCAACGGAAAAGAGTATGATCTTGCCGCGAACTTTGGACCTGGGTATGGTTCCCGCGGTGGCTGCTGGGGATACGGAAACGGTAGTTATGGACCCGGGGCACGCGGCTCAATGGGTGGGTATGGCGGCCGAGGCCCCGGCATGATGGGGCGTTGGTAGTGCGTAATAGAGAACCGGTTGGTGTACAGAGCACCGGCCGGTTAATTGTATAAATAGGGAGTGAATATGATGATGCATGGCTTTGGATTTCCCTTCTTTATGGGAGGTCCTTTCGTATGGTTAATTCTTTTAATTGGAGGAAATTTTCTTATTCGAAGATTTATTCTGCCTCATGTACATGAAGTGTCACGGGGCGGAAGGGGTTATTCAAGGGAATCCTCCTTCGGATCAACGGAGACGAATATTTACCGCTTGGCCGCCACACACAATGGAAAGGTTACCGTCTCGGATGTGGTTACGGAGTTGGGTATTGAACCAAAGAAAGCGGAGAATATATTGGAGTCTATGAGCGACGGGATGAGAGTACGGATGGAGGTGAGCGAGGATGGTAATGTCTATTACTCCTTCCCGGAACTGCAAAGACGAGCGTAAAGAGTAGTGGTTTGACGATAGTATATGCTACGAGTTGGATTGTAGAAGAGGCAGAGAAAGATGACCCGAACAAGAATCGGGTAAGTATTACGGTCCTATTTGGAGTAGTTTAAAAGCTTTCCTGTGAAGGCGTTCCGATATACTATTCTCTGAGTTTTGCTTTCAATTTTCTATCCGTTGCTTCCAACTCTATAAAAATGTCTTCTCTCCTTTCCTTTTCGCATAAATGGGGATCCTGGCTGACAAGGCTTGGTACGGTCTCCGGGCAAATCTCGGTATCCCGAGGAAAAATGTACCACACTCCCGCTACTTCGCATACCGAGGCAAAGCCGCATTTGAAACAGGCGTAGCTACCCTGTACATCCACCGTATCGATTACGTGAATGCGGGCATCTTTAAAGAAAGCCGAAAGGTCGCGAATAGCTGCCGAAGCATCTCCATGTCCGGCGATTCCGATTAAGATCCCGGAAAGATGCTGTAATGGAAAGGCGCTATTGTGTCGCCCCATAAAACAGACCCGCTCCCAGAAGGCACGGGCTTTCGCGTGGACTCCATCCCAATACTCCGGTGCGGCAAAAACCAGTGCCGAAGCTTCACATAGTTCATCCACTATCTCGTTTATACCGTCATTCTTCACACAACGGTGGGTAGTCAAACATCCCAGGCAGGCATCGCAGGTTTCGAGGGGAAGATCAGTAAGAGAAAAGACTTTGTACTCCTCTCCTGTGTGTTTTAGGAGATATCGGAGGGCACTTTCTGAAGTCCTGCCCCTCCGTCCCGAATGTATTCCGACTACCACTGTGCTCATCTCCCTGCAGCATTGACTTAAGCTTATTGTTTCTCTAATGTTTATTATAGTGAATCGTGAACCGTAATCTCAAGGGAGGAGAAGATGATGAATGAGAAATTAGTAGTAGTGTGGACCAGTGGGGACAAGGATGTGGCCAAGAACATGGTCTTCATGTATACCCTCAATGCGAAAAAAAGGGGCTGGTTTGAGGATGTGACCTTCATTGTGTGGGGACCTTCTTCAAAACTCCTCTCCGATGATGCGGAGTTACAAGGCACTGTGAAAGAGATGATCGAGGAGGGGGTGAAGCTTGAGGCCTGCCTGCGCTGCGCCGAGAACTATGGTGTGGTGGAGAGATTGAAGGATATGGGCATCGATGTAAAACTCATGGGCGAGCCTCTCAGCAATTACCTCAAAGATGATCGTAAGGTCATCACTTTCTAAGCTTCTCCTCGAGCCGGGTAGTTGTTCTTTTGTATGAAGTCTAGCGCTCCCAAAAGTTCGTTGAGAGGCGGTCTGGCAAAGGGCATGCTCTGTATAAACTCAGCGTAGAGAGTGCCGTCAGGACTCACAATAAAGACTCCCGGTTCAATAAACCATTCCGGCTCTCCTTCTTTGATGCCACGGGAAATAAACAGGCCTAATTCCCTTGCTGCCTCGATAGACAGACCGTAGTACAATCTCAGACTCTTCAACTCCCATTCATCAATAGTTTGTTGGGCTTTTTCCTTTGTATCCGAACTGAAGGGAACTAACTCAACATTCCGTTCGCTGAATTGTTTTACCATTTTGTCGAGTTGCTGCAGATAAGTCTTGCAGACTGGGCAATGATGCCCACGATAGGCAATAAGCAGCTTATAGGTGGCATCATTTTTTTTGAGTTCCCAGTCTCCTCCATCCACACCTGTGATCGAGATCTGGGGAAATACACTCCTTGGTTTATACATAAAAATGCTCCGTTTACATAAAAGTTACTAAAATTGTAAGCTTAAGGGTTGATCCAGTCAATATATTAGATGATATTATTAGTAAGGTAATAAGAAAACACTCTACAGGAGGTATGTAATGAAACGGATACAGGTATTAGGAATAGCAACGGCTCTACTATTATTGATCACCCTTATAGGCTGCGGTAACAAAGAATCGGCAGACACAGCAGAGGAGACGAAAGAGGCGGATGCGGTAAGTACTGCTTCAATTGTTGATACCGCACAAGGTTTCCTAAAGGCGGCAGGAGAGGACGGAACCTGGATAATCGCTGTGACACAGGATATAACCACGGATCAGGAAATTGTAGTAGATGGACAGTTTACCCGTCGGGATGAAATCTATCGAAAAATTGCTCTTTACGCACAAGATGAAGATCGAAATGTAACGGATCGCTATACCCTCACTGCTCCTAAACTGACCGTTCGAAGCGAGAATACCCGAATACAGGGCGGAACCTTCGTCGGCGATGTGTATGTCGAGGCGAACAAATTCCACGTATATGACGGAAAGGTAGAAGGAAACATCTACTTTGCCACAGAGGAGTATAAATCCTCATTCAGCCTGCAGGAAGGCGGCGAGGTAACCGGAGAACTAAAGGTGCTGGAGTGATAGAGTTTCAATACTTTAACGGATGTCCAAATTCGACGGAAACCTTAGCCAATCTTAAGAAACTAGTGAATCATGGCTTTATTGACGAGGAAGAACTGCATATTATTGAGGTACCAGATGTAGAATCGGCGGAGAGACTGAATTTTCAGGGCTCTCCCACAATCCTCTACAACGGCTATGACATATATACAAAGGCAGTACCGCAATCTTACAGTTTTAGCTGTCGAGTCTACAAAATTGGTGGAAAGCACACGGGCATCCTATCTAAAGACTATATTAGAACTCAGCTGGAGCTGTTGAGAGGTTAAGTTTTTTCATACTTACTCCCTAAAATATGGAGTAGGAAAAATATTTCTTAACTGGATAGGAGCATAGACATGAAATCGCTGTTTATCTTGAACGACCCTCCCTACGGGACGGAGCGGACCTACAACGGAATGCGAATGGCCACGAACCAGTACAAGAAGGATGAGACCGCCGAGGTGACGGTCTTCCTCATGGCCGATGCCGTCCTCACCGCCAAGGCGGGGCAGAACACCCCGAACGGCTACTACAACCTCGAGAGAATGCTGAAGGTTCTTCTCAAAAAGGGCGGCAGAGTACTTCTCTGTGGCTCTTGCATGGACGCACGCGGATTGAAAGAAGAGGAACTTCTGGAAGGATGCGAGCGCAGCACCCTCGACGCCCTTACCGAAGCATCTATGGAGACCAAGAAGGTATTCGTATTTTAAGTACCGGAGGTATTTGATGAGATGCTGCCATGGCTGAAGAGTCATTTCGGTAATCCTTCCAGCAACTGCGCGCCCGTGTGAGTGCCTGGGGGTGAATACCGAAGGAGTGGTTCTGCCCGATGAGCTCATAAACCATGGGGTCGAGAATATTGACCTGCTCACCGTCATGCGTGCCAACAAAGAAACAGGAACTATCATGCCGATACGAGCCGTACGGTTGTCTCTAGGCCGGGGAACTACCAAAGAGGATGTGAGAGAAGGTGTGGTATGAGAAATCAGGCAATGTTAGTCTGTTTGATGCCCATTCCTACACGTACCCATTTAGGATTTTCATTATTGGTAAGGGGTAAGTGAAGGGGGAGTATCTTATAGATGAACATAAAATAAAGAAAGCTATTTATCCGTCAGTGCGAATTTCTTGATTTCCTGCACGAATCGTTCTCGGTTGGGAATAAAGAAGAGATGGCCTCCATCCTGAAAGGTTGCCAATTCCGCACCCGGAATAATTCCTTCATACGGTGCCATCCGGTCTGTCTTGCAGTGGAGAATGAGAGTCGGTACTTGTATTTCCTCCAGCCTCTCCTTCGGAAAGGCATTGTTTCTGCTGAGGTCGTTAAACACTCCCTCCTGCCCCACGCTCATGGGAAAACTGTTCTTCATCAAGCGAACGGCGAACTCGAAACTCTCGGGATTTTCGAGTATTTTGCCGGCGGAATCTGGAAAAAGCCTCTCTATAGCTTTGCGAGGTTCATCTTCGAGGCGATGGTAGTTGCGATAACCCGCTCGATCCGAAAGAGCCCTTTTCATCATGAACCTCTGGACTACGTTGAACTCTTCGTAGAGCAGAGGTCCTATTACTTCTCCGGCGAGGCAAGGATGTGCCCTACATAGTAGGTATCCTCTTTCTCTTTAAGTTTCTGATCAGGTAGTTACTCTAAGATTGTGTAGCTGATCATTTCCTCAGCCCGTAGCTCGTTCTTCTGTTGTACGGCGAGCCCGCGAGTCAAGATTTTAGCGCTGGCTGTTCCGATGTTCCGAAAAGCCTCTTCAATCTCATAGAACTGTCGTGTTGACGCGACTATCTTAATGAATTCGGTGCCGTAGGGGGCTCCGAGTACGAAACGGAAAGGGTAGTGTTCGTCTGGTATGGCGTAAACCTGTCCCGCCTCTATGCGATTGTCTGAATAATACTCGTTCGGGAATATGAGCGAGGTTTTCTTGTGTACATCAATATGGTACAACTTGATGAAGCAAGCCCTGTTAGCAAAAAAGTGGATAACCAAGTTCTCATCGCCTTTGTAGGTGGCACCGTTCCCCCTGTCGGACCACGCGAATATCGATAACCCCTCTGTAGACTCAGCCATCATGTTCGAGAGCTCTTCGAGCACCTCCTGTGCATTGGCGTAGTTTTCTGGCAGCAGTGAGAGATCAACGTGGATGTGTTCTTTGTGAAGGGAAAAGCGGGTGCCTGCGACGCTAAGTCCGCTTTCCACCTCCGTGAGTTCGAGTTCGACTTCTATCTCGGTACCCATATCGTAGTAGGTTCCTTCGAGAAGTGTCGTTGCGGTGCGCAGTTTGCCGATTTCCGGGCCCTGTGACTTGTCGGTAAACCCCGATATGGCGAGTTTCATCTGCTCCATTATCTTGTCAAGATTTCGGTTGTCTGAGACCAAGAAATGGTCATGATCGCGCAACGAGTCTCTCAGTTTTTCACCAATGTAGGCGGAGAACTCGCTTCCAATTCCCGTGTTGGCATAGGTAATCGTGCCTACTACTACCACTCGGCCACGGTTTATCTTGCTTCGAGGATCTGAATTCTGCTGCTGGTCCGCATTCTCATGCAGCCCTGCCTCGCGCGCAAGAGCATCCACAGCCTGCTTGAGCTTTCCATTTATTTCGTCGATCCCCCAGAGATGATGCGTGATTATCATCGTCGCAATAACAACCATTGCAAGTTTTTTTCCTCTCATAACCCGCCGTCTCCTATTTCAGTACTGTCCCAGGTAGAAGTCGTCGCCGAACATGTACATCGAGGGCGACTGCTCGATTCCCAGGTACTTGTATGCAGTGTCGCTGGTGATCCTTTGTACGCTTGACAGAAGCTTGCCCAGGGAGATGTTGCCTTTTATCGCGATTTCATTCCTCTTCGTCTTGAGTGTTTCGATAATACTGTAGGTGAAGATACCGTTTCCCAGTTGAGGAATCTCGTACGCGTACTCGTCTGCCGCAGATGCAGAGAAGACCGCGATACCCTGTGCTTTCGCCAGTCTGGCTATCTGTCGCTCTTCATCGATGGATCTTGACATAGCCATTCTTCCGAGCGATTTGACTGCGGCCCCGCTTTGACAGGTATCGAGGAACACGGCAATCTTCTTTGCGGGTATCTTCTTGACATATGAACCAAGGTTCTCGACGCTTATAGCCGTTTCCGCCAGCTCGATGATGTCGGTGTCGTAAGGAAGAAAGTAGTATATCCCGTCCTCCACAAATCCGTGTCCAGCGAGAAAGAGAATCACCACATCTGTTTCCACGGCCTGTGCGGAGATTTTTTCGAGCTCACCGAGGATACTCTCCCTGATCCCTTCCTGGTCAATCAACGTTTTTACCTCGACCTCGTCATAGAGCTTGTCGCCTATCTCGCGGATGACCTCTGCAAGCTCCTGCGCATCCTGTGAGGGACTCTTTAGGCTGATGGCTGCATCCCGATAAGTGCTCACCCCCACACTCAGGATGTGCATGTCGGGCAGGGGGAAATGCTTCGGTTCGTAGTAGATAATCTCGACGCCGCTGATACCGTAAACAGTGTTCGTTTTGTCGTAAATGCCGGCTTGAACCGTGTTCTTTCCTTTATTCAGGGTGATGGTGTATCTTTTGAGTTTCTCGCTCGCCACTACCTCTATGCCTCTGACTTTCTCGTCTACTATCCGTCCGTTGTGGAGGATGAAGTAATCTCCAGTTGTAGTGTTGTCACCCCTTGGTGCAACCGTGACCTCCAAGCGGGGATCACCCTCTCCGTAGTGCCTTTCTATTTTCATGGCCACCTTCGGCACGGAATCATAGACGTCTTCGAAATTTCTCGTCTCTGGATTGTCTCCTCGGAGAAACGAGATAACCAGGTCTGGAGAGAAAAACCTCTCCCACAGCTGGTCAGGCCTGATGACGCTGAGTCCCTTTACAAATCGCAGGTGCTCGTAGCCCTTTGAGGAACAGTCGAAGGAACCCCCGGAGTGTCGTACGAACCACTCCCCGTTAGTAAAGGCCGTTAGCTCGAGGTATCCTCTTTTTGCACCCGAAAGGTCGCGGATCATAATGGTTCCGTTACGAGAGATACTTGCCACACTGCCGGTCACGAATCCGACCTTCACAACCTCATCCTTTTGTTCGAACTCGGTTTCCAGGGAGTAATCTTTAGTATTCCACACTCGTGTCCTACGGTCGCTTCCACCTCCTGCGACATAGTGGCCGTCGCGGCTGAAGGCTACTGTGGTGACTTTATTTGAAAACCCCGAGAGTATCTTCACTGCTCCCCGCTCGAGGTCCCAGACAATTACCTTCCGATCCCTGCCTCCGCTGACAAAGTAGTTTCCATCGGGCCCGAAGGCCAAGCTCATTACATCGTCATCATGTCCCTTGAAAGATCTGATATAGCTGCCCTCGATGGTCCAGAGGTGAATGTCGTCCCCGCCGCTGTTGGTCATCAGGAAGAACCGTCCATCTGGGCTCACTGAGAGCAGTTCGAAATTTTTCATTTCCTTGGCTTCAATGATGTTTTCTATGTCGCCTTCGATGCTGCGGACCTCTATACCATCTTGACTGGTGGTGCAGAGCAATCCTCCGCTTCCCTGCAAAAAGTGCGCTCCCTTGTATTGCACGCCGTACCGTCCGAAAGAAGTAACTAACTGTCCCCTCGTGTCCCACACCTTTATCATACTTCTACTTCCAGCGAGCAGTAGCTCGGAGTTCTCTGCAAATTCTACAAAGCTCACTTCTTTCGAGTAGCCTCCTAGCACGCGGACCTTTTTTCTGCTCGTGTTCCACAAGTTGACGATTCTGCCCATGCTATGTGCGAAAAATTTCCCGTCCGATGTGACTGCCATATCCGTGGCCGGTTTAAGATAGCCCCTGATTTTGCGGGTGCGGACGATATGCCGGGTATCGTCCTCTGTGCCGAGCGCAGAGAGATCGACAAGCGAAAAGGTGTGATCGCTCTCCATGTGGGTGTCCTCGCCCTCAGCGTAGACGAGGCTTTTTCCGTCGGGAGAGAATGAAAGGGAGTTTACTCTCATTCCTCTGGGTAACTGGTGCAGCTTATTCCAATTCCGGTCCCAGATTTTTAGAGTATTACTGAAGGTCCCGCCGGCGATCATCTCGCCGTCCGGACTCACAGCAAGACTCCTGAGGTGCTCGTCGATCTCTATTTCTCGTTCATATCCGTCTTTAAGTCCCCGCGTGATTACTTTCATGCCGTTGTAGATGCCCCTCACTACCTCTATCTTCGTCAAAAAGGTGATGCGTGTCCCGTCCCTGCTGAAGAAGAAATGTTCAAGTTCTTCATGACCGAAGCGGGCCACTTCTTGGCCCGAAGTAGCATACACCTTTATAATCTGCCCCAGTTCCCTACTCCCGCCGCTGCTGGCGATGTAGCGGCCATCGGGGCTGAAGCACAGGCCAGAGACAAAACTGTCGTGTTTTGTGAAGGTTTTGAGGAGCTCCCCTTCGATCGACCACAGCCGTACAGTCCTGTCTCCGCCGCCGCTGGCGATGTATAGTCCGTTAGGACTGAATGCCAGGTGGAGCACCTTGTTGGTGTGGCCCTCGAACTTGCGCACCAGCCGGCCATCGATACTCCACAGGTTGATGTGGTTGCCACTATCGCAGGCAATGTAGCGGCCATCGGGGCTGAAGACTGCCGAAGAGACCGTATCCTCGTTGCCGGTGAAAGTTCGTATGAGTCTGCCGTCTGAGTTCCACAGCTTGAGTGTTTTGTCGTTGGAGGCGGTCAGGATGAGGCTGCCGTCGGGGCTGTAGGAGATCGTCATGATCTTGTCGTAATGCCCGTCCTGTAGCACGATTTCCACCGGCGCGTTTTCCTCGTAGCTTTCATAATCCACGAGTTCGGGTAGGTCTTCCGGGCCTTCTATGTGGGTCGGTGGGCCGGACACGCAGGCGGAGAAGAAGAAGAGCGTGAGGACAGCAGAAACTAACGCACTAACGAAATGATATTTGTTTTTCATTGTTCCCCCGGCAATTACGACATATGAAACCTGCGGGTACTGATAATTATATTACCCCACATTAGGTTCAGGAGCAACAAAAAAATCATTAGGAAGTTACCACTGCTTAAAATGGGCGCGGTGGGGCCATGTAGCACAAGTTTAGCTAAAAGACATAAATTTTCACAAAAGTCAAAAAGCAAATACTAAACAGATGATTCTCAATGTATCAGAGTTTCTCACATGAGAAGCTTTTATCATGGAAATTGAAAAATTCTCTGACTGTTATATGGGGCGAAGCATTTTTTAAAATAAAAAAAACACCCTGTTAATTAGGGCGTTTTATTGCTTGTGAAATAAGGTGTTATATTGCTGCAGAAAGGACTTGGTCTCCGGGAGCAGGCTTCCTGCCTTTACCCTCCGACCCACATCCTCTCCTACAGCCGCATCCCTGCGGCTGTGTGCTTC
>JAIPFV010000081.1 GCA_021736475.1 Spirochaetia bacterium
GATATTCACAGTCGCAGTGGGGACAAAATGGGGGGATAAGCATTGGTGGACCTCCTCTAAACTAAAGTGTGGGTACACTCTAATAGAGGGGGTAAGTCGCACCTGTGCTTCAATTCCCCATGGTTTGAACCACTAACTAAGAGCTAAAATCCACCTCGGGAACCTCCCGGGCACTCTCTTCAATCTCAAAGTATGGCTGTTTCTCCATCCCCATCATATTGGCGATAATCGAACCGGGGAACATCCGTATTCGCCGGTTAAACTGCTCCACCGCCTCGTTGTAGCGCTTGCGAGCCACGGCAATCCGGTTCTCGGTTCCGGCCAGCTCATCCTGCAGGCGTATAAAGTTTTCGTTCGACTTAAGCTCGGGGTAGTTCTCAACTATTACTAACAGTCGGCTGAGGGCTCCCTGCATCTCATTATAGCTCTCGGCTGTCTCCTGCACCCCTTCGGCTCCTGCCAGTTTGGCCCGTGCGTCGGCGATGTTGGTAAACACTTCACTTTCCTGCGAGGCAAAGCCTTTTACCGTCTCTACCAGGTTCGGTATCAGATCGCTGCGTCGCTGCAGTTGGTTGTCTATCTCGGCCCAGGAGGCGTCAATCCTCTCCTCCAGTGTCACCATCTGGTTACGGGTGCTTACAAACCAGGAAAACAGGCTGATTACTATTATTACTACTATGGCGAGGCTAATTATAAAGCCCGCTCTGCTTTTACCGCTCATTCGTTCCTCCGAATCGTTATATAAAATTTAAGTATTATCAAAACACCAAACTCTTAAAAGCCGCGGCTGGCACCGCCGCCACCGAAGCCTCCGCCGCCAAAGCCACCGAAACCGCCGCCACCAAAGCTTCCGCCGCCGAATCCCGAAGATCCGAAGCCTCCGCGATAGTGGCGTCTACCGGTAATTCCACCCAATAAAAGCATAGGTAGGAACATCCGGCCTCCGCCGAGGAAGAAGATTAGGGCTAAGAAAATCAGTCTGCCGGGAATACCGCCGCCGGAGCTGCTGCCGCCCGCGGAACCGCCGGACTGTGCCGGCATCGGCGGAGCATCCAGGCTTCCCAGCTCTACGTTGTACTCCTCGGCAATCTCCCGCGCGGCCTCAACCGTGCCTGCCAGAAATCCCTTGCCGTACTCTCCTTGGCTTAAATAGGGCAGTACCGCCTCATCGAGTATCTCGCCGGCCCGACCGTCGGGAATCGCTCCCTCCAGCCCGTAGCCTACTTCCATACGAACCTGCCGCTCTTTCAGGGTCATTAGGAAAATAATTCCGTTATCCTCACCCTCCTGGCCCACTTGCCACTGTTCGGCCAGTTCAATTGAGTATTGGTCTACATCGGCGTAGGGCTCAACCGTATCGATAGTTACCACCGCAATCTCCGCACCGGTGGTCTCTTGCACCTTTCGGGCCACCGCTTCAATTTTGGCGGCGGAGTCCGAGTCTATCACCCCGGCAAAGTCGTTTACAAAGCCGCGGTAATCGGGGATGGATTGTGCAGAGAGTACGGGGAGCGAGCTGAGCAGCAGCAAGACCACCGCTACGCTCAAAAATGTAATTCCTTTTTGAAACCCTTTCATTACGAGCTGCTCCCTATCTCCATCGAATCTACCTTCTGTACCAGCTGGGTAAGAAACTGCAGCGTCTGCACCGCAATCTGGGCCGCGTCACCGCTTTTGTCGCCCTCCCGCAGCTGCAACAGCGGATAAAGGGCGGCCGGGTCAAGTGCGAAGGTCGAACCAATCGCATCGACCAGTTCCCGGGAGTTCTCCGGAACACTTGATGCGCCTGCCAGGCGTAATACCGCCCGTAAGAGTGCCGTTTGCGAACCGAACCACTCTTTAAGGACTCCCGAGAGCAGCTTGGCTTTTCCCTGGGAGGCAAATAGTGCCTGCCGAAGTGCGTGCACGCTGCCCCGCAGGCGTTCTTCTACCTGATGGCGCAGGTAGGTCGACTCTATTTTGAGTGCCTCCAGATCCGCGGATCCCCACACAAGAATATGTGAATTCTGGATATCCAGGTATTCCATCGGAAATACATCGGCAGAGTTCTTAAACTCACTTGTGGTAAGGAACTGTACCGAAAGCCGGTGCTTGTTTATCTGCTTTTTAGCTCGGTTTCCCAGCTTCATAATAGCTTCCGGATGCGTCTCGCCGGCAAGCAGCAGCAGGTTTACATCCGAAACTCCGGCCACATAAGTTCCCTTGGCGGCCGAACCATACATAATTACCGTCTGCAGATCATCTCCAAACAGCTCCTGGAGTATCGGCACAAAGCTCTCTTTAAGGTCATCTACAATCGATTCGATTTCTTTATTCATATTTTCCCCCATAGTACAGGTAAAAAATACAACTTTAGTTCCAAAAAGACAATCCGAATCGACGCCGGAGGCTACTAGATGCTATCGCATTTGGGTCCCTCCGTTGACATCTACAGTTTCTCCAGTGGTAAATTGGTTTTCTATAAGAAATAGAACAGCATGAGCAATATCATCCGCACGTCCGTTTTTTTGCAAAGGAGTACCCTTCCGCCAGTTTTCCATCATTTCCGGAGTGGACACCTTTTTATGAAAGGGGGTGTCTATTACTCCCGGTGCCACAGCATTTACCCGAATTTTTGGAGCCAACTCTTTTGCCAAACCCCGGGTAAAGGAGTCCAGCGCTCCCTTGGCAGCGCCATAGGCAGTTGCGCTGGGGGCTCCATGGCGAGCGGCTACCGAGGATATGTTTACAATGGCAGGATTGGTTCCTTTTTCCAACAGTGGAATCGCCAGGGAGGTGACCTTCATGGCTGAAAAAGTGTTAAGTGCAAATACCCTTTCCAACAACTTCCATTGAAGTTCGCGGCAGTATTGGCGTTCAACCAGTCCACCGGCATTGTTTATGAGCACATCCAGGTGCTCGGTATGAGCAGATGTCTCCTTAAATAAGCTCTCGCAGCCGGATTCACTGCTAAGGTCAGCCTGAATCAAGTAAGCCTCCCCTCCATTTGACTCAACCCTGCGAGCTGTTTCTCTTGCAGCATCTACTGACGAATTGTAATGCAGAAAAATCTTATTTCCTTCAGCCATACTCACGGCGGTTGCTGCACCTATCCCGGTACTTCCACCGGTAATTAAAATTGTCTTTGACATAGAGCACTCCTTTCTTGAATATTCAATAATTGAATTGTAATATATCAGATGTTACTATACAAGTTGAATGAGGAAAAGCTTTATGGCTAGAATATTGCGTGATTCCGTATGGGATCGAAATGGTATGGTTGCGGCGATTCTGCAGAATGTGCAAATACCACAAATGGCAACCATCACTCAGAAACTAAAAAGTCAAAAAATCAGGGATATAGAAACTCATATTCACAGCGAGTTGAGTAAATCTCATATCGGAGAAACAATCAAACCGGGCATGAAAGTTGCAATAACAGTCGGGAGCCGCGGCATTGGATCAATTACTTTAATCACAAGGGCCTTAGTGCGGGAGGTTCGGGCTCGGGGAGGAGAGCCCTTTATTGTGCCTGCTATGGGCAGCCACGGTGGAGCCACGGCAGCGGGTCAGCGGCAGCTGCTTGAAGGCCTGGGAATCACCGAGTCCTCGGTAGATGCGCCGATTCGCGCCACCATGGATACGACGGCAGTTGGTAAAACCTCCGAAGGCCGGACCGTACATGTGGACGCTCACGCCGCTGCAGCAGACGGCATCATAGTTGCCGGCCGGATAAAACTTCACCCCTCTTTTAGAGGAGAGTATGAGAGCGGGCTTATGAAAATGATGGCTATAGGACTTGGTAAGCAGCGGGGGGCGCAAATATGTCATGCCGAAGGTTTTGGTAAAATGGCTGAGTATGTTCCCGCCTTTGGACGGGTGGTGCTTGAGAGCTCACCGATTCTGTTCGGAGTTGCCGTTGTCGAGAACGGTCTGGATGAACCCCATACCATCGAGGCCATTCCGCCGGTTTCTATACCAAGCCGGGAGCCGGAGCTGTTAAAACTCTCGCAGCACTTAATGGCGCGGATTCCCTTTGATCACATCGATATTCTAGTGGTCGATAGAATTGGAAAAGATATCAGTGGGGACGGTATGGATCCGAATGTCACCGGCAGTTTCGCTACCCCCTTTTCCGGAGGCGGTCCGGAGGTTTCGCGTTATGTGGTACTCGACATTACCCCGGAGAGCCGCGGAAACGGACTCGGGATCGGAATGACGGATTTCAGTACAAAGCGGGTCTTTGATCAGCTGGATTTTGATGCGATGTACCCTAACTCACTGACCTCGACGGTTCCCGAGCCATCGCGTCTGCCGTTGATCATGGGGGATGATTGTACGGCTATCAAAGCTGCTGTGCATACCACCAATATTTCAGAAGCACAGAAAATCCGTATGGTGAGGATTGTGGATTCAAGCCATCTTTCAAGGTTTATGGTCTCGGAAGCTCTTTTGCCGGAAGTCCGGCAGAACCGAGACCTGCAGGTTAAGGAGGAACCCCATCCTCTTGAGTTTGATGAAAACGGTGTACTTATAGACTTAGGGCATTTATAATAACTTTGAAAATGAATATCTTACTTGTGAAGCATAAAACAATTGATCAATTGACTAAATCAATCGGAATCCTCCTTCATCCGATAGCCTTTCTGCTTCTGATTATAGATTTTGAGCGGTTTCACCTTCCTGAGCGTTGGCGAATACAGGTTAGCCTGTTAGTACTCTTTTCATTTCTTTTAACTGGGCTGCTTTTAAGAGTAAGAAAGTTTTATCAAGCTCAAATTATTTTTGCTTTGCGGTTTTTAGCTCTGCTGGTACTCGGTTTTCCCTTAGGAGAAAACTTATTGATCGAAGGAGTTCTTTTGGCTGCCCTGCTCAGTGATATGTGCCTATGGTTTAGACCGGTGGTGGGCGCATTGATAAGCATATTACTGCTTGCCATTAGCATTGTGTTTCAGCAGAATGTCTTAGTATGGAATATCTATCAGACTCATGCTCCCTGGCGCATACTACTGGGGTTTGCTCTGTTGTTTGTAATATTGATTTTAGGGCTGTACCTGTTTAATTGGTATAGACTTAAATCTCGGACCAATCGGGTTCTCATAGACAGCTATGAAGATACCGTGGGCAGTTTGATGGAGGCAAACCTGAAGCTGCAGGACAATATTATGAACGAAATAGGAACTACCCTGACCGTCGAACGGAAGCGAATTGCTCGAGAGCTTCATGATATTATTGGTCATTCTATGGTCAATATCATGATGTTAAGTGAATCTATGCAGGATAAATTGTATGAACATCCCGAGCAGATTATTGAAATGATGGTTATGGTGAAAAGTGAGGCTCAAAGAACCCTTCATGATAGTGAAAAAACTCTGCGCAACCTGAAAGATCAAGATAGTGATCGTAAATATGATATTGCTGCGGTAAAACGGCTGGTGAATGTATTTCAAAAAGCCACAAGGGTCAGGGTAGAGCTGGAGTTGCGGAATGCGCCAAACTCATTTGGGAATAATATTAATCGAATTGTATACCGAAGTATTCAGGAGTGTATGACCAATTCATTTCGGCATGGAAAGGCGAGCTTAATCAAAATAATGTTTTGGAGAGGCCCGGAAGAAATGGAGATTGTAATCCGTGATAACGGAACTGGTGCAAAGGAGCTCGAGGAAGGAATTGGCTTATGGGGCATCCGGGAAAGGCTGGCAGCAATCGATGGGAAGCTGGAGGTTCAGAATTCCCGTTCCGGTTTCATAGTTGTAGTAAGATTTCCCTGGAATTAGGAGGTACAGATGGAGCCGATATCTATGATTGTCGCTGACGATCAAGTGCTGTTTGTTGATTTGCTGCAGAGCATTATCGACAGCCGAGCAGGAGATTTTAAAATAGTAGGAGTTGCCCATGACGGGAATGAGGCACGGGAGCAGGTTTTTGCGCTGAAACCTGATATTGCCTTGCTCGATATTAAGATGCCAGGCATAAACGGGGTTGAACTTACCAAAGAGATTGTTGCAAAAATGCCGGATACTAAAGTCATTATTCTAACCACCTTTGCAGATGATGAATATGTAGATGCGGCGATAGAACATGGTGCTTCCGGTTATTTGCTGAAAAATATGCCGATTGACGGACTAATTGCTTCTATAAGATCGATTTATCGGGGTGTTTTTACTATTTCGGAACAAATTGCAAAAAAGGCATTTCGTAAATCGAGTACCGTCACGGGCCATAAATCCAGCTCCAGGGGCCCCCTGACTGAACGGCAGGAGGAATTGGCCGAACTCCTTTCCAGAAGAGAACGCGAGGTGTATAAATTAATGGTAAACGGATACAATAACGACGAGATTTCCGAGATGCTGTATATTGCATCCCAGACGGTGAAAAACCATATCAGATCAATTTATAAAAAAATTGGAGTCCATAATCGATCTGATATCTACAACCTATAGCAATACTAACTGCCAAGGTTAGTACTTTAAATGGTACCAAAAGAGTACTTTTGGTACCTTTACCAGCAAAAAAACCACTTCTATAATTAGACCACCTATTAACTTTTAGTAGAGTTTATTAAGGAGGTTTTCATGACTAAAAGGTTGTCAATACTATTGTTGACTGTGGTTCTGATGCTGGCTTTTACCATGGGTATAACGGCGGAAGGACAGAAAGAGGCTGATGAAGAGCAAAATGCCATCGACCTTATCAACTGGGATGCACCCAAAGCGGCGGTGGATCGACTCACCGGTGACGAGTATGTACTGCCCGAAGGCTGGGAGGCAGCTACAGAGGGTGTAGAAGAGATTTTCTACTTCAACAGCGGCGGAATGGGTGGAGATCCTGCCACCGCTAAAAACATCGAGCTATTCCAAGAGATGACTGGAATTGAGGTAAAATGGGCGGAAGTATCTTCGGAAATTCTGTTTCAAAAAACCCTGAATGTGCTGGTTTCAAAAGATGAATCGGTACACGGAATGTCCCTGGACAGCGGTCCTTATGAGCTGCGGGAAGTTATCGGGGCCGGCTGGGCTGAACCTATGCCTTTCTGGACTGACGAGGTGAAGGCTGCGTATCCGGACAGCATTGTACCGGCACTCACCGGTGATGACGGAAAAGTCTATGCAACTGTCGACACCATGCGCTCCTATGTGTTCTATTATCGCCCCTCATGGCTTGAGGCTGCGGGAGTAGAGAAAGTACCCGAAACCTGGCAGGAGGTACGTGAGGCAGCGATTAAAACCGATGCGTGGGCAAAAGAGAACCTTGGACAGGATTATTACGGTATAGTATTTCCTGCAAAGAGCTACAATTTGCTGCATATGCTGCAGGCGGGAATTTACAGTCAGGGTGCAAAAGTGGTTCAAGATGGAATTCCCAGCTATAATACCCCCGAAGGCCGTAACTCCTGGAAGTACTGGACCGGACTGGTACGTGATGGTGCCGCACCGGAAGCCGTGCTGGGATGGACTTGGAACGATTACCAAAACGTGTTCTCCCGAGGAAAAGCTGCTATGATGCTCGGTTTCTCAACCTGGGTCAATGTATGTGCCGATCCGGAAAAAGCTCCGGCAATGCAGGAAAACGTATTTGGCGAATCGGCTGCAGGACCTATCGGAAAGGGAGACTGGGCGGTAGTACAACCTCCAAAATGGGATGCCTCCGAGCCCGATTCCAACCGCGCCGCATTTATCGACTTTGATGCTTTTATGGTCAATCCCTTTGCCAAACCCGAGCAGAAAGCTGCTATGCTGCTGTTCAGTGAGTTCAAAATGAGTAAACAGGCAATGGCCAATGAGCTTATTATTGAGGGAAACGAGGCTTTTTATCCCGGGACTTACACCGATCCCAAGATCCGTGAACAAATCATGTGGGCCGATCCACGTTCAGCTTCGGTCGACACAACTGTTATGGAGGCCTTTCCTCCGGGATCTATGAAGGCTAATGATACGCTGATCGAATACTTTGGTCGCTCTGCAATTGGAAAAATTGATCCAATAAAAGCCCTCGAAGAGGCGCAGTCTGAAATAGACGGCATCTACCGTTAAACACACACTGAAAAAGGCGTCGGGGAGGCGACTTCCCGGCGCTTTTAACTCTATAAAAGGAGTACACTTTAATAATGAAGATGCGAAATATACCTGATAGCAAATTCGGGATGCTGCTCTCACTTCCAGGCTTATTTTTATTGGTTTTGTGGGTTGGTATTCCACTGCTCATTCTGATAAGCGTAAGTTTTCTGCGTTTTAATGTGTTGGAACCCACCCAGTTCATCGGTTTTGATAATTACATTCATCTGTTTAAAGATCGGGTATTTAGAAATGCACTCCTGCGCACAATTACGTTTTTCGCCGGCTCGACCCTGTTAACTTTTCTTTTGGCCTATCCTACTGCCTGGAGTCTAAGCCGTATTCGCAAAGGCGGCACAACCCTGCGAACCCTGGTAATGTTTCCCTGGGCTGTTCCGCTAATTGTGTCCGGGTTCATCTGGGGGTGGATGTTCAACGCCGCTTACGGTGTAATAAACCACTTATTTGTTACGATAGGTCTGTTTGAATCAAACATAAATTTCATTGGTCAGTCCGGTACTGCTATGTTAGCGGTAGTTATTGCCGATGCATGGACTCGTGTTCCTTTCATGACAATCTTAACCTTAGCAGGTCTCGAGGCGATTTCCAGAACACTCTATGAATCGGCGGATATGGATGGGGCGGATATTTTTCAAAAGACCCGTTATATCACCTTGCCGCTGGCGAAAGGACCAATACTTACGGGTTTACTCATTACAAGCGTATTCTCATTCCGCACTATCGATGCAATTTTCTCTCTTACTAAAGGCGGGCCTGCCAGGGGGACCTATGTATTAGGAATGTTGAATTTAGACTATATTTATAACTATATAGAGTTCGGCCGAGCTGCAGCAGTAAGTGTCTATTTGGCGCTAATCTGTTTACTAATTGCTGCGGTGTATATCTATTTCCTGCTGAAGGAGTAATGTATGACTGTACGACGAGGGCTTAGCAATATATTTGAACATAAAGCTACACCATATGTTATCATGGCCGTTGTTCTTATTCTTCTATTAGGACCCATTTATTGGACGCTGATAACTTCGCTCAAAACCCTGCCCGAGGCAATCAAATGGCCTCCGAGCTATATACCGCAAGACTTTACCCTTGAAGCCTATAAAGAGGTACTTGGTAGGTCGCCGGTTCCAAAGTTTCTGCTAAATTCTATCATTTATGCTTTGGTCACCACCACGATTGTCACCACCGCAGCGGTCTTTACCACCTATGCATTAACCCGTTACAAGTATCGCGGCAGCAATATGGTACTGTTGAGCTTTCTTTTTATTCGGCTGATTCCGCCTATCTCTCTGCTTTTGCCTTTTTATCTGATTTTACGGCAGCTTGGTCTTATTAATACCCGGGCATCGGTGATTATCTACACTATTTATTTAACCTATCCCCTTGCGGTGTGGATGTTAAAATCATTCTTTGATCAATTTCCACAAGACCTGATTGATGCGGCGTTGATAGACGGTGCCTCGCGCTTGGGAGCGCTGTTTCGGGTAGTCCTGCCGGTAATTGCCAACGGCATAGCCGCAGTTGCCATTATCGCCTTTTTGTGGACCTGGATCGAGTTTCTGGCTCCATTTCTCTTTCTGAATACGGACGATTTAAAACCGATTACCGTCGGGTTATACTATTTTGTGGGTGATGAGACTACTTACTGGAACTCGCTTACCGCGGGAGCAATATTGGCAATCATACCGGGAATTGCCTTCTTTATGTTTGCCCAGCGCTATATTGTCAGCGGGCTTACCGCCGGCTTCGGAAAAGAGTAGTCACTCTCCGCTGGACGGCTGTTGTGAGGCAGCCGTTGCGGAGAAGCCGTTGCGGGGTGGGAACTCAGCGTCTATCCCTTGAAAAAGTGACTCCAATTCATCTTGTCCTGCGAACAGGGCTTGGTTGCCCTCCGGCCAGGAGTGGCCCTCTATGTTGTAGCCGTCATCGGCAAACAGCACATTCCCGGTAAAATGGGGTTGGGGAATGCACATCGACAGCAGGCTTGCGGTAACGCCTTCACGGGTACAGAACCTTTTACTGGGAGTGTGAGCCAGAATGCTGCGGGCGCGGGGACGCAGCTCGCCTGCCTCATCGCGCAGGAGCGACCGGTTTAGGTTTGTCTCTACTGTGCCGGGGGCAATTGCATTCACCCGTACACCGAAGGGGGCCATCTGGGCGGCGGCTGTTTTTACTATACCCTCCAGGCCGTGTTTCGAGGCGTTATAGGCGTAGGAGCCGTACAGCGAGAGCCGGCTGCCGTTGCTGCACAGGTGGATGATATGCCCGCTCCGTTGGGCCGCCATTTGGCGCGAAAGATGTGCGGTTATCAAGAAGGCTCCGTTCAGGTTGATGTCGATGACACTGCGGAAGGTCTGTTCGAGATCCTCCGGCGCCTCCCGGACCAGATCGAAGGGGCGGTGGTGAATACCTGCGAAATCGATACCGACATCGATTCGACCAAACTGCTCCGCCACATGCTCCACTGTCTCCTTTATGTCGGTACTGTTTCGTACGTCCCCAAAGACAACCGGTGGAAGCTCAGCCCCAGACCCTGAGTTAGGGGATTTGCGGCGGGCGATACGCCGGGCAATAGTTAAAATACGCTCTCTCTGCTCATCGGCGGCAGCTTTCTCATCCGGGAGAAAGTCTGCAATTGCAATCTGGGCTCCACACTCTGCGGCGGCGTATAAAAAGGGTTCGCTCAGGTTTCCCCCGCCGCCAAAGGCGAGGATGGTAAGTCCTTGTAAATCGACCCGCCATTCTCCTTTTTTAGGACTATCCGGCGGGGCCACTGGTTTTTCTTCAAGGGTATAGCGAACTACTTCCATGCTGCTGCTCCTCTTTTTTTCTGCTTATACGGTTGCCTTGGTTGCTCCGGTGGAGATGCCTCCATCTACCAAAATGCACTGTCCGGTTATATATTCACTGGCATCGGAGGCCAGAAACACCACGCTTCCGTCCAGGTCGTTCGGCCGGCCGGGCCGGTTCACGGGAATCCTGTCTTTAATATATTCAACCCACGCCTGGTTCTCATACAGTACTTTGTTCTGTTCCGTTTTAAACCAGCCTGGAGCCAGGCAGTTGACCGTAATTCCCTCGCCGCCCCACTCGTCAGCCAGGCTCATGGTCATCTGTTTTATTCCGCCCCGGCTGGCGCAGTAAGGGGTTATGCCGGCGTAGCCGAACACACTGGTCACCGAACCTATATTGATGATACGACCGTACTTTTGGGGTAGCATTTTTTCAGCTACCGCCTGGGCCACAAAGAAGGGGCCCCGAAGGTTGGTGTCGAGGACGGTGTTCCAATCCTCCCAGCTTACCTTCAAGGCGGGTTTACGGATGTTACAGCCGGCGTTGTTTACCAAGATGTCTATTCGTCCGTAGTACTCATATGCCTCAGATACCATTCCGCGGATGCTGTCGAAGTCGCGGACATCGAGGGCCAGGGGCAGAACTCTGCGCCCCATCCCCTCTATTTCGGCGGTGAAATCTTTTAGGCTGTCGAGGGAGCGGCTGGTGATTACCAAGTCCGCCCCCGCTCCGGCCAGGGCACGTGAAAAATACTGACCTAAACCGCGGCTTGCGCCAGTGACGATGGCTACTTTTCCGGTTAAATCAAAATTTGCATTACTCATGAACTACTCCTTACTTGTGTGTGTCGGTCCCGGGCGTTGTATCTACGCTTCGTCCAGGCGCTAGGGCTTCAGAATAACCTTGAAAAGCCCCGATCCTCCGGCGTGTAGTTTGTCAAACCACTCTGCGCCCTCCGAAAGCGGGGCTACCTTGGACATCAGCGGTTTCAGAGCTATATGGCCGCTTTTGATCATCTCTATGCAGGCCGGGTATTCGCCCGACGAGGCGTTGGAGCCCTGCAGACGGATCTGGCGGGTAACCAGATACTGCAGGGGAAGCTCGGCCTTGGGGGCAAAGTTTCCGATGATAGTTGCGGTGCCGCCTTTCTTAAGCGAATATATGGCCAGGTTGGTGGTTTCGGATAGACCCACCGCATCAAAGGCGCAATCTACGCCCAACTTTCCGGTCCGCTCTACAATCACCTCGTTCAGCTGTACCTTTTTTGTGTTGAAAGTCTCGGTTGCTCCGAGTTCGGCAGCTTTTTTCAAGCGATCCTCATCAATATCGGCCACATATACCCGGCTGCAGCCGGCGCTCCACAGCACCTGCAGAGTCAGGAGTCCTATTACCCCTGCACCGATCACCACTGCAGTGTCGCCTATTGAAATGGGGGTTATGTCCACCGCATGCACGGCTACGGACAGGGGCTCGACCATGGCACCCTCTTGAAAGCTCACCTCAGGTGGAAGTCGGTAGAGGATGTGAGCAGGGACATTGATGTATTCGGCAAATGCCCCCGGCTGAGTATATTCATCACAGGCTACTCCAAAGACCTTCCGGTTCTCACAGAAGTTAATCTTGCCCTGCCGGCAGTAATAACAGTGGCCGCAATAAAGGGTGGAGTCGAAGGTCACCCTCTCGCCGGGATTAAAACTGTCCACCTGCGAGCCGGCCTGTTCGATGACCCCTGCCGCCTCATGCCCCATAATGATCGGGGGAATCCGGCGACCAGTGCTGCCGTCCATGCCGTGCACATCACTGCCGCAAATACCCACCGCTTCAATGCGAATTAATACCTCATTGGCCTTTATTTCCGGTTTTTCAACCTGTTTATATTCAAGATTGTTATAACTGCTAAGTACAAGTGCGTTCATATGTCAGTTCTCCTTGTTGACGATGTACTGCGGCTCTCTACCGTTTACGTAGTCGATAACCGCTTGGGCCGAAAGCTGCTGCATCCGCAGTTTTCCTACATCCGTGTCCGAGCCCACATGGGGGCTGGCGGCAATATTCAAGTCGGGGGTAAGGGGCATATCCCCATGCTCCCACACCTCATCAATACCATAGCCGTATATCCGGCCGTCGCGAACTGCCTCGTACACAGCACGGTTGTCTACCAGCACGCCCCGGGCACAGTTTACCAGAACGGTGGTCGGGCGCATACGGCTAATCTCTGCAGCACCTATCAGACAGCTGCCGCCGGAGGCGTGAAGGGTAATAAAGTCGGCTTGTTCACATAGGCTTCCTATATCTGTGTACTCTACGCCGTGAGCCTGTGCCCACTGATAGTCAGGGTACAGATCGGCCGCAAGCAGCTTGAGTCCGAAACCGCCCAGCATGGCGGCGGCCTGTTTACCGATATTTCCTGTTCCAATTATTCCCAAGGTTTTTCCGCTCACGTCCAAACGGGACGGGCCGGTCTTTGTAAGCCCCTTTCCGGCACGGGCGTGGTGAGGAATCCGGCGTCCGGCAACATCCAGCAGTGTGGAAACGGCCCATTCGGCGGTCGGCAGGGCGCTGGCACCCGGAGTGTTGGTAACATGAATACCGGACTCGCGGGCTGCCGCTATGTCAATGCTGCTGTACCCGATGCCGTATCGGGCCAGTAAACCCAGTTCGCCGCCCTTGCACCGGCCGACCTTCTCAAGCAGCCCGCGGTCCCATTTCTCTAGGTCGGCGATTAAGGCCACCACACCCTTAAGCTCTTCGGCAGTAGGCGGGGTTCCCGGATTACGGTCGCACCTAAACTCCAACTCTAAAGCGTTGCGTTTGGCTGCCTGCTGCAGCTGCCGGGCCGGCTCGCCTTCTCCCTCGGGGTGGGTAAGCAGCTCGTCTTGAAAGCTGGTGGCAAAAACAACTATCTTCTTTTTCATGGAAGACTCCTTCTGAGAACCTGCGTTTAGCAATATTTAAATAAATCAGTCAAAATGAATTCCACCGTTCAGGTCGATTATCTCGCCGGTCATGAAGCCTGTTTTTTCCGAGGCTAAAAAACTGACCACGTGGGCAAACTCATCGGGTTCGCAAAACCGTCCAACCGGTATTTTAGCTAATACTTGCTGTCGCTGCTCTTCGGTAAGTTGTTCGGTAACCATTGGTGTTTTTACCCATACCGGGGCGATACCGTTTACCGTAATACCTTCTTTTAGGGTTTCGGCGGCCAGGGAAAAGGTGAGGGTTATTAGTCCGCCCTTGGAAACCGCATAGGCAGTTCCGGAGGTAATGCCACCGCTTTTAGCCGCATAAGAGCTGGTATTGATAATCCGTCCCCACCCGACTTTTCGCATACCCGGGAGAACCGCTTTGGACAGATAAAATGCCCCGCTGAGGTTCACCGCCAGTACCCGGTTCCACTCCTCCGGAGTAGTATCCATGACTTTGTTGTTAGAAAGAATTCCTGCGTTATTTACCAGGATAGTTACAGTACCAATTTCCTCTGTGATGGCCGCAACCGATTTTTCAACCGCCTGCGGGTCGCTTATATCGAAGGCATACGGGTGAGCATTGGGTCCAAATTTTTCAGCAAGAAGCTCTAACTTTTCCTTCGCTACATCCACCATAACCACCGTGATGCCCTCTTGTATAAAGGCCTCGGTAACTGCCGCACCCATTGTTCCGGCCGCACCGGTTACAAGGGCTATTTTATTTGTTTCCATATATGTCGCCTCTCATAGGATAACTGATATATTACAGCATAGCGGTGAAAAGACCTTGGGTCAACTATAAATTAAGTGGCCCAGCTATACCTACCGACCCTTCCAGCGTAACAGAGCAGAACTATAAAATAATTTCAACCTATACAGAGTATCAAAGTTTAGAAACCTTATAAGACCAGAATCGCTGTCATAAGACAAACAAGCAATTTATCGCTATACTAAGCCTTGTTGGGCGAAAAAATGGGGCGAGGAAATCAAGCATGAGGAAATCAGACGCGAGTAGAAAAGCTGGGAAAAAAGCTGCGAGGAAAGTAACCCGCTTTAGTAAAATTGTGACACCGGGGCGGCCTGTTTTGCGCAAGTCCTGCCCCGCAAGATTCATATGTACCGCCGTGATGTGTGCTTTTTTCGCTCTGGTTCCCGGCATGCTTAGCCAGCTGAGCGCCAACCAGCTGAGCGCCAACCAGCTGAGCGCCGACCAACTAAGTGCCGACCAACTAAGTGCCGAAGAGCCCCTGGTAGTGGACGGCCGGCTCGATCTCTCGGATTACTCTTTCCAGCAGCAGGGCCCTCTTAAGCTAGATGGGAAGTGGCAGTTTGTGTGGAGGGAATTTCTGGAACCCCTGGGCTCAACCCAGCCTCAGACCATGGCCGGCTCGGACAAACCTCAGAGCCCGGCCCAGCCCCAAGTCCCGGCCGGCTCGGACAAACCTCAGACCCCGGTCCAACCCCAAGAGCCCCCCGACCAAGAGCACGGAGCCGCCCAACAAGAGCTCCAGCTTATACCCGTTCCCGCCAGGTGGAGCCCCTCAATTCTGCCGGAGGCCCCTAAAAGCGGATACGGCTACGGCACCTACCGGCTGAACATTCGT
>JAIPFV010000082.1 GCA_021736475.1 Spirochaetia bacterium
GCCGTCCTTACGGTACCACTTCGCCGGGTGCCGGCCTTCGTAGTGCATTGGGCAATCCGGCTGTGGACAGAATGGGGGGGACAAATTGGTAGCTCAAGAGCATGGGATACCTCCTTGGGGTGTGGTTCTTACTAAGGTAAGAGGAGGTAATTCCTTGTTCTGCTTCAAAAAATCGAGAATTTATGTAAAATTCTTAAAAAAATGCGCTAAGCTTCGGGACAGTCTATAAAATATGAGCATCCTTCAAAAAGCTATTTTTGAATTTGCCGGTTTAAAGGAGTTGAAAGAGATGGAGCGGAGAAAAAGTGAAAGGAAAAATCTTATCAGGAGTGTGTGGTTCAGGCTTCCACTTGTTGTTATTATCGCCGTTCTCCCGGTCCTCCTTACCTCAAAGCTGTTTCCCACCGGAGAAGTGGGGTCGCATGCATCCTTAGAGGAGTTTACCGCCCACCTCGACCTTCGCATACCGGCCATTATGGAGGATTACAAGATTCCGGGGCTCGCGATTGCGCTGATTCAAAACGGAGAGCCTGTATGGAGACAGGCCTACGGCTACGCCGATGTAGGGGCAGGGCGAAAAATGACGACTGACAGCTACTACCGTACGGAGTCGATCTCCAAATCCGTCACAGCCTGGGGGGTGATGAAGCTGGCAGAAAAGAATCTTATCGATCTGGATGCTCCGGTTCAAAAGTATATTGAAACCTGGGAAATTCCGGAAACTGAGTTTCTCGAGGAAGGGGTAACCGTCCGACGGCTTCTCAGCGGCAGTTCTGGAATGCCCCTGGGGACTATAGGCGAGTATTACTCGCCGACGGCAGAGGACATACCCTCTCTGAAGGATATTCTCAGCAAGGATGCGGTGCTCTTCCGGGAGCCGGGCTCCGCTTTTTTCTATTCGAATACGGGATTCAATATACTCGAATTACTGGTAGAAGAGGTAACCGGCAGGGATTTTGCCGTCTATATGAAGGAGGAGATCCTCGACCCATTGGGTATGGAGGAGGCCGGCTTTGAGTGGAGTGAGGATTTTAATCCGCCTGTGGCGAAGGGGTACGGAATGCGGGGGGAAGCGATACCGGTCTACGTGTATCCCGACAAGGCCGCGGGAGGTTTGTTTGCAACTTTGGATGGGGTGGCGAGATTCGCCTCGGCGGGGATGACCGATTTTACGACCCGTTACAGGGATGTTCTTGACCCCAGTACTATCGAGCAGATGTATAGCCCCTACACGAGCATGAGTGGTTATTACACTTTCGTCTTCGACGGGTATGGATTTGGGCATTTTATCGAGTACCTGCCGGTGGAAAATACCGGCAGTGAGGGAAGGGATAGAGCCGGGTTCATCAAAGTGGTATCCCATGGCGGCCAAGGAACCGGCTGGATGACCGATTTCCATGTTATCCCGGAGACGGGAGATGGAATCGTGATCCTCTCTAACAGCCAGCGCACGTGGCCCGGTTTCGGGTACATACTCAGCGACTGGGCGAATTGGCTCGGATTTACCTCCATAGGTATGGGTACAATTGTGTTGGTACAGAAGTGGGCCTGGGTGGCCATAGCCATTGGTTTGGCTGTGCTGTTGTGGCAGACGGTGCGCCTGCTCGATAGGGTTGTGCTGGGAACCCGCCGCTTTGCCCCGTGGGCAAAAGAAGATAGACTGCTGCGTTCACTACAGGGGTTTTTGGGGGCGGGGTGTGCTGCGCTCTATCTGTGGATCATGAGCCTTGATTACTGGTTTATAGACTCGGTACTTCCCATAGCCGGAGGATGGCTTAATTACATAGATCTGTACGCTGCCTTTGTTCTGGCAGCATCGGCCCTGTTTCCCTCCCTTAAGGAGGCAAAAGCGCAGAAGGAAGAACAGGTATGAAAAAATTAGTTGAATCAGTCAAGGGCCTTACATTTGTCATACTGCTGTTCATGGGCGGCTTTGTATATCCGGAAACCCAGGAAAGGGGAACCGGCTGGATTTTAACCCCCTTGCCGCTGGCCTTCTACACCTCCGACACAGGAATTGCAGGGGGTGCTCTGCTTGTCGCAGAGCGTGGCAATGAGCCTTCTGATTCGGATCCTCTGTTTATACAGACCGCAGCCACCTATACTCAAAAACATCAGGTCGAGCTGTCTGCGCTTTTTCAGGGTGATTTTTCGGATAACACATACCGTTTACAAGGGGAAGTCGGATTTTTCAATACCCCTTCTCTTTTCTATGGAGTAGGTCCTGAAGCCGAGGTCGAAGAAGAGTACGAGGAGCTGAAGACTAATTTTGAGCTGCTGGGTCTGCGGAAAGTGTGGAAACAGCTCTACGGAGGTATGCTGTACAAGTTAGATTTTGTGGACTACACAGCCTATGAAACAGACGGGGCGATTGCTCAATATATACTGGGTCCGGAGAATACGGTTCGGACTTCAAACCTGGGAATGGTACTCCAGTGGGATTCGCGCTCATCAATGGTGTTTCCCAGGAGCGGAAGTTACTTGGAGTTGCGAAGTTACTGGGCGGATGCAGGGTGGGGTTCCGACTCCGATTATTACTTAGTAAGATCGGATATGAGGAGCTATTACAGCCTCTTTCCGCAGACGATTCTCGCTGTGCAGGCACTCGGAACCTACGGTCACGGGGATATACCTCTACACAAAATGGCGGAGCTCGGCGGATTGAGGGTATTACGGGGCTACCCCTATTCCCGCTATCGTGATAAAAGCAGCTATGCCCTGCAATCCGAGCTGCGTGTGCCAATCTATGGAATGCTCAGGGGAACTGTTTTTGCCTCCGCCGGGCAGGTGGGGTCCAGCCCCGAGGATTTTCGTTTTTCAGCTACAATGATTGCCGGTGGCGCCGGGCTTCGAATACGCCCAAACCCCGGCAGCGATGTGCAGATACGTCTTGATGTCGGCTTCAGCCCTGATTCTTTCGGCATCTACATCACTCTGCTGGAGGCTTTTTAGCTTCGGATGAACTGCGGCCGTATTGAAACTTGACAAATACAGCCAATAGCTACAGACTTCAAAAAGAGGGTGCATGCGGATCAACCAGCGAGATACAGATACAATCATCTCTGCCGTAAAAGCAAAAGATCCGGAAGCTGAAATATGGTTGTTTGGATCCCGTACCGACGATAGCAAACGGGGCGGCGATATTGATATTGCGATATTATCCTCTCGGATCAGCCGGCTTGATCAGATGGAGATCAGAAGAACTATATGCGATACTTTGGGTGAACAAAAGATCGATATTATTGTTTCACCTAAAGGAGAGAATGCCTTCTTTCAGTTGGCAAAAGAGAGAGGAGTAAAGTTGCATGAATAGAAACTCTATCTCAGTTCTAAAAGAAAATAAGGATTATCTCATTTCGAGCCTTGCATGGCTGGCAAGATCCTACAATCAATGCAAAAATATTGGTATAAAGGAAGAGTATACTGCTGTTGAATATGATAGTTATGAAAATCTCACCTCTCGATTTGCCCGAACTACCGATTTACTTGTGAACAAGGTTATGCGAAGTATTGATGTTGCCGAGCTGTTAGAGCCGGGGAGCCTGATTGATACTGTGAATAGAGCAGCTTCTCGTGGAATTATTAACTCAACGGAACAGATTAGGTACCTTAAAGACCTCCGTAATGAAATTGCCCATGAGTATGAACCTGAGACTCTTGCAGAACTTTTTACCGCCGTCCTTGAGTCTGTTCCCGTACTGATTCAGCTTTCTGAACGTACGATAGAGTATTGCGAGCAGCTAATTGCAGATCAGAGTCGCGATTAATAGCTAAATTCCTCTCCTAAAAAGTGCCGCCCTTCCAGCCCCACATGCTTCCCCTGGCTCCGGAGAACTCAATGTACACCCGGCTTTGGGGGATGCCAAGCTCTCGTTCGCAGAAGCTGCAGAGCGAGGCGCTGAGGCCCTTGGTCTGGGTTTCGCTCAGACCGATGCTCTTGCATTCGATAAACGCCAGGGGTGCATCCGAACCGCCGAAGGTCATATCGGCTTTATCCGAGACGGCGGTCATGACGTAGGATTCAGGTTTGCCGATTTTTTCGGCGGATATGGCCGAGAGCTTTTTGAGAACCTCCGGGGTTTCGGCCACCTCAATATTGGTGTGAACTCGAATAAACGGCATTACAGGCCTCCTTGATAGTATCTATTGTAAGAATTAGCGTTGGGCTATGCAAATAGTTCGTATAGCGGCAGAAGCTATAAGAAAAACTCGAAAAGGTTTAAAACAGACTTAAATAGTGATATATTAGAATATACATGGGTTACATAAATCTTAAAAAAGTAAAAGTTATCAATTTTGTAGTGAGCTTTTTTTTTCTCTTGCTGCCCCTTGAAATAGGAGCGCAGAATGCAGGGGAGGAGCTGGTGGTTGAGGTAAAGCATAATCCTGCAGATGGCAGGAACGCGGAAATTGAAAAAATTCTGAACCAAGCAGTAGTGATGGAGCTGGAACAGTCGGGCTTGAAAGGCGTGGTCCCGCAGGGCGGTTCGGAGAAGTATAAGCCGGACCTAATCATAAGTGGTCAGTATCTACAAGCGCAGGATACCTTAAAACTCGAGTATCAACTGCAGAGCGCTGCTGCCGAGAAACAGATTGCTACTATGCAGATAAACACTCCCGTTACCCATTTCCTTGACCGGACCGTGGCGGATGCGGTGAAAGAGCTGCTGCACAAAGGGCGGGATGAAGTAAATCGAATTGCCCTGGCCAAGCAAGAGGAGGCTAAGCAGAAACAAGAGCCCCCTGTTGTCGCTGAAAGGGCGGATAAAGACACTGATTCGGGGCGCAAGCCCGAATTTGAGCCTGAACCTGAACAGCAACAGGTAAAAAGAGATCAAAAAAGACGCAGGGTCGAGGCTGGGCAAAGGCAGTGGCGTGTCGAGGCTGAGGCGAAGATATCCGGCGCATACATGATTGGCCGGGTTGCTGAATATCTGCCCTACGGACTGCTTATAGAAGGGCGTTTTTCTTATCCTGTAATGCAGGCAGAGGAAATGGCCTGGCGGCTGGGCGGTTCAATAGGAGTGTTGCGGTTCACTTCATCTGTCGATTATAAAGCCGGATATGTAAAGACTCTGGTGCCCATGGGGCTGCTGACTGAGCTGGAACTGGAAAAAAACAGCAGCTTGACTTTTAGGTTCTGGTGGACAGCCGGTGCAGCTCTGCGTCTGGTTTATGAGGATGAAGCAATTAATAAGGTGCTGGCGCCTGCCCTTCCGTATGCAAATATCGGTATTGGAGTACGGGTGCCCCTTTTTTCCGACAGACTCGGCTTTTCGGCAGGTGTTTCCGGTATGGGGCTGTTTCACCTGTATGAGGATTCCGTTGATGGAGATGTACGGATGGAAACATTGCTGGGAATAAATTGTGATCTGGGAATCGTGTGGAGGATGTGAATATGAGAAGAGCACGTACCGTAAAAATAGTTTGTCTACTGCTGCTCTCGCAAATACTGTTTGTATTTGCCGGATGTAGTCAGATGTCCTTGTTTAATTTGGTAAAATCCGAACAGGAAGGCGAGTTTTCCCTGGGGGTTGAGTCGATAAACCTAAAAGCCGGCTCTGAATTCAATTTCAACTCTGTAGGCGGGTATCTGCCGTATACCTATACCGTGAATGAGGGTTCCGGGGCGATAGATCCTGAAACCGGTGCCTATACCGCCCCCGGAACAGTAGGTGAAGCGACTGTAGAAAGCACTGACGGCCTCGGCCACCGGGATAGTGCCAGTGTTGTTATTTATGATTATGAATCAATTATGGCCGATCCGGCGACTTTTGGTATTCATGCGGGTGCAACTACCCCCCAAGATATTACATTGACCGGTGGAGTAGGCTCTCTGACTGCTTCTGCGGAACTGGGAGTAATTGATCCGCCCATATTCGTTTCTGAGGGTGAATTCACGACATCCTATTCTCCCCCCGACGACCCCGGAACTGATTATATCGAGATAGTAGATGAACAGGAGAATACTCTTACTATTATGGTTGAAGTACTGCCGGCAGCGGGTGATGTTGTTTTGGAAATCCTGCCTACATATGCGGTGTTGCTTCCAAATGAAAAAGTGGATTTTACTATTACCAATAATACCCTCAACAGTGTTTCCATCATTTTGTCGGATTCTCTTGGCACTATCGACGATACACCAGTATCATCCGGGGCTACTGTAACCCGCGAATACACCGCCCCATCTACAGAAGGGGCAGAGTTTCTCACCATCACTGAAGATGCCCCGATGGGCGATTCGGTGCAGGCAGATATCTATGTGCAGGGAGAGGTGACTCCCTTAGAAATTACTCCGGGTACTGTTGAGGTTTCTCCGGGAACCACAGTGGAGTTTACCGCCTCAGGGGGTTTTCCACCCTATGAATTTAGTCAGTTAAACGGCACCGGCACACTGGTCCAAACTTCCCCGACCACCGCAAATTACACTCCCGAGTCGGTAATCTCGATGATCCGGGTAACCGACGGTGTGGGAAGCCAGGCAAAGGTTAAGATCCAGGTGAAATGAGCTGATTCCTTAAACTAGGGCGAAACAAGCAGCTCCAACTCCTCCACCAGCTGCGCGGCTGATCCGGGGACGCCTTGGCGGTCCCGAGGAAAGTAGGTTTGTTCGGCCGGGCCGGCGGTTTGGCGTGCAGTTTCTACCAGAGTTCGGCTGTCCTGCAGGGCTTCAAGATAGCCCCGGCGCTGATACTCCTGTTCGAAGGTATCCAGGTAATCGGTAAACAGGCTTTCCATGTTCGGGTACTGCCGGCGGACGGTCTGCGACCTTAGTACTTGCAGAATTTCAAGTTTATTATCCAGGGCGTTCAGTATTTCCTGGTTATCCTGCTCTCCGGAGAGTGTTTCTGCACTGTTCACAAGGCTTTCTGACAGATTGTCAAAATACTGCGCCCGGCTGCGAAAACGCTCCTCCACCTGACGCAGGTTTTGTACCTCCCGGCGGGCGTTGCCCAGCCGGTTTTGGGTTTGGGACAGTTCTGTCCTGGTATTCTGCAGGCGGGCGGTCAGGTTTTCAGTTGATTCGGAGAGTTCGGCAATTCTCTCATCTTTCGCTTGCAGCTGCTCCTGCTGCTGCGAGATGGTTTGACGCAGCTCCTCGAGTTCATCTTTGGTGTGCGCAGAAATACGGTCTGTTTGGCGGCTTTCTTTCAGATTGATAAATTGGCTTAAAGCCGACAGAATTTGCCTGTCCGCGGGCAGCCGCTGGGCCGTCACCGGTACTGAACCCACTAAATCGCGGGTGAGTAAATCCTCGACTACCCCCAACGATTGCCGGGCGGACTCAAAATTATCATTTTCAAGAGCGTTAATGGCTGAAAGATACGCCGAGGATATCTGCTGTGACAGCAGTTGAGCCTCCTGCTGCCGTGCCTGCATCTTGTCCAGTTCCTGGAGGGCTGTTCTCCGGTCCCCCTCATACTCTTCAATTCGGCTCTCGTAGCTTTGGGAGAGCTGCTCTATTTGCTGTTCCCGGGCTTCTAATTTTTGTTCAGCCTCGGCGCGCACCGCAGCCAGCTCCTGTGAATGCTGCTCTGTAAGCTCCTCCCGGTACTGCTCCAGCCGGTTTTCAATTTCATTACGGCTTACACCGGAGCTTTCGAGGCGTTCGCGCTCTTCGCGCATCCGCGTCTGAAGCTCCTGTTCAAACTCCTGAGTTCGCCGTTCAATAATCTGTTCTGTCCGCGAGCTTAGCTCGTCCCGCTCCTTCTCCAGAGCCGCTAAATCCGACCGCAGATCCTGCAGCTCCTCTTCTGTTTCCTGGCGAAACTCCCGTAAAATGGTGCCCTCCGCGGAGGAAACTGACTCCCCCCCGCTTAAAATTGATTGTTCCTGTTGATAATGGAGGGCGAACAGCAGCCAGGCGGCAGCGAGGGTCAGAAGCAGGACGGTGATACTATCCAGTAGAGGAAAGAGGGACCCGTTTTTCTGGGGCTGATAACTCAGCTCCCGAATGTCTTCCATGGCCGAGCCGCTGTCGAACATCTGTTCAATTTGCGAGAGAATTGAGTGTTGTTCCTGGGAGCTAATACCGCTGTCCGATTCTTCGAGGAGGGAACTGAGGTTTTTCTGCTCGCCGTCTTGATTCTCCAAGGTTTCCATCATATTCTCCTCGTCAGATTGCTCTAACAATACTATAATATATCATCAGTTAAGTCGTACATTGTTTTCTCCCTTAAAAGGTGTATTTAGTAAAAATGAGAATTCGTTATAAGCTTTTGTTGGTTGTTATTCCCTTAATTATAGCTCCCATTGCAATTGGGGGTATATCCTCGTCACTTTCTACTCGTAACGCTATTACCGAAATTGCCCGCGAGGCGATTCAGTTCAAAGCCGAAGAGCTCCAAAAGTACGCCGCCTCACAATGGAACCTGCTCCTGGAAAATAATTTGGAACAGAAGGACGAGTATGTGGAGGCGGCGGAGAATTCAATCAAGCGGTATGCCGCGGGACTGATACGAAGTCAAACGGAACTGTTCGCTGCCGCCGGGCCTGACGGTAGGCTTAAGTTTTCTACTGCCGAAATAGAGCTTAGTGGGGAAGAGCAGGAGCAGCTGGTCGAGCTGTACCGGCAGGAAAATTCCGATTGGCTGCACTTTAGCCTGGGGGGTATAGAAAGGGTTGGACAGACGGTTTCCTTCGAACCCCTGGAGTGGATGTTTCTGCTCACCGAGAGGGAATCGACCTTTTACGAGGTTGTCCGAGATATCAACCGGAGGACCGTAATTATCCTGTTCTCGGTGCTGCTTATATCTGTGGCGCTGATAAGTCTGTTTACACGAATTCTTTTGCAGCCTTTGCAGCATATGAACGATGTAATTACCGGAATTATTCACTCCGGGGACCTCTCGCGACGGGTGCCGCTACAGTACCGTGATGAAATTGGCGACCTTGGGTACCGGTTTAATATTATGACGGAAAAGCTGCAGGAAGCCTATGACCAGATTAAGCGCTATGCCTACCGGGCTGTAGTGGCGCGTACCCAGGAGAGGAAAGTACGGAATATTTTCCAAAAATATGTTCCCCTGGATGTATTGGAAGAAGTTCATGATAACCCTGAATCCATGCTTAAAGGGGACAAGCGGGAACTGGCGGTGCTTTTCTCCGACATTCGCGGGTTCACTACTATTTCGGAATCTCTCTCTCCCGAGGATACCGTAGAGTCGCTTAATCGCTTCTTCTCTGTAATGGTCGAGATAATAATGGACCATGATGGGATTGTGGACAAATATATAGGCGATGCGATCATGGCTTTCTTCGGAGCCCCCGTGAAGCATAAGAACGATCCTGAACAGGCCACCCGGGTAGCTTTGAAAATGATAGAGGCCCTGGAACAGTTCAACCGCAGCCAGGTGGAGCTTGGAAAGCCTGAGTTTGAAATTGGAATTGGTATCAATTATGGCGATGTGACGATTGGGAATATCGGTTCGGAACGCAAAATGGATTATACGGTGGTGGGGGATATGGTCAATCTGGCCTCCCGCCTCGAGGGGCTGACCAAGGTGTACCATAAACCGATTCTCCTATCAAATTCGGTTGCCAAGGGGGTGTACAAAAAAATACCCTGTCGGCTGGTGGACCGGGTTAGAGTAAAGGGAAAGCTGCAAGACACCAGTATTTACACTCCGGCCCTTGTGCTTACCCCGGATGAAAAGAAGGGCTGGAAGCTGTACAACGAGGGTTTACGCCATTACTACACCCGTGATTTTGAGAAGACTCTTAAATATATGCAGGCTGCCGGCAAGTATCTGCCCGATGATTCCCTTATTACCTTGTACAAGCAACGGGCGTCCGGTTTTATGCAAACTCCGCCCCCCGCTGACTGGGACGGAATAGTAAGCTTAGCTGAAAAATAGGGGCGCTTCTTTAATCCCCTTCCAAGCGGCGCAGCCATTTGACTTCTTCGGGCCACAGCTCCGGATCGATGGTCTCCAGGACAATCGGGATGTCCTCCAGGCGGGGGTCTTTCATCAGAAAGCCGAAGGCCCGGCTGCCGAGGTTCCCCTCTCCCAGGCTGTGGTGGCGGTCCACCCGGCTGCCGAGCTCCGATTTAGCGTCGTTCATGTGCACCCCCATCAGTTTATCGAAGCCGATGATGCGGTCGAAGGCCTCCATGGTCTGCTCATACGCCTCTTCGCTGCGCAGGTCGTAGCCGGCGGCAAAAATGTGGCAGGTGTCGATGCAGACCCCGACCCGTTCGGGATTATCCGACTGGTGGATCAGGGCCGCCAGATGCTCAAAGGTGTAGCCGATATTCGAGCCCTGTCCGGCGGTGGTCTCCACAACCAAGCTGACAAAGCTGGTGTTGCGAAGCGTGGTGTTCATCGCTTCGGCATTGAGGGCGATGCACTCGGCCTCGCTGATCCGGCGCAGGTGGCTGCCGGGGTGAAAGTTGAGCAGGGGAATCTCCAGCTGTTCGGCCCGCTGGGCCTCGTCGATAAAAGCCCCCAGCGATTTTTCCCGCTTCTCCCGGTCGGGATTGCCCAGGTTGATAAGGTAGCTGTCGTGGGGCAGCACATGCTTGGGCTGGATGCCCGCCTCTTTCAGGTTGGTCTTAAAGGCCCGGATGGAGTCTTCGCTGAGGGGTTTGGCCTTCCATTGGCGCTGATTTTTGGTAAACAGGGCCATGGCGTTCGCACCGATTTTACCGGCGTTCAGGGGGGCGTTTTCCACTCCCCCGGAGGCGCTCACGTGGGCTCCGATATACTTCATTTTGAAACTCCTTCAGGTTTTCGAAGACTGGCTGGCTTTTTAGTCCCTTGCTTATTTACCAGGGCCACGCCTCCCAATATAATCAATGCGCCCAACAGCTGCATCGGGCTAAGGACCTCCCTCAGAATAATTATTCCGGCCAGGACACCGAAGACCGGGGGAAGGTTTCCGTAGACCGAGGCGTTGGTGCTGCCGATTCGCTTTACCCCGGTGCTCCAGAGGATATTTCCGATAGCCAGGGGAAAGATTCCGGAGAAGACGGCGCTGAACCAGGTTATGGGCTTAAGGCCGATGAAGGCCGAGGGGCTGAACACCGGCAGTGAAACCGCCGTAAACAGCAGCACCGACACCGACATAATAATAAAGATAATCTGGTAAATCGAGTAGCGGAGGGTGAGGGGCTTCACAAATACGGTATAGGTGCCGTAGCCGACCTCCGATATCACCAGCAGCACTACTCCAAACACATACGATCCGGCCAGCCCGATTCCCCCGTGCTTGCCCAGGGCAATCAAAATTACCCCAAGAAAGGTGGCGGCTATCCCGAGGACTTTTCTGCGGGACAGATGCTCTATGCGAAACAGCCGTGTGATCAGGGCTACGTTGATGGGCAGCGTACCTAGAATAATGGCGGCCACACTGGCGGAGGTATAATTCACCCCAAAGGAGTAGCAGAGCTGGAAGAGGAAAAAACCGGCCACCCCAACCAGCAGAAAGCGCGGCAGATCTGTCCGCTGTACCGGCCTCCAGCTGCGGGTCAGCAGCAGTAAAATGCCCGCCGCCAGCAGCCCCACGCTCAGCCGCAGGGCGTTAAAGGGAACCGGATGCAGCTCACGCATACCTATCTTCATTATCATCGGGTTAGTGCCCCAAAAAAAGGCTGCCCCAACCAGCATGGAATGGGTAAGCAGCCGGTAGCCAAATGTCTGTTCTTTGTTCATAGCTCACCTGTTTGAAATTCAATAATACCGGCAAAACCGCCCTTGGTTTCAAAGTTCGCCGTGCCGCCTATCTGCATGGCCAGCTGCTGTACCAGAGTAAGCCCCAGCCCGCCTTCAGACTCCAGGGTATCCGGGCTGCAGCCGCCTCCGTTGTCCTCGACCTTCAAGCGATAGCGATGCGATTGGTCGACACGGTACAAAGTCACCTTTACCTCGCCGTGTTCGACTCCGGGAAAGGCGTGTTTGATGCTGTTGCTGATAAGCTCATTGACGATAATTCCCAGGGGAAGGGCCTTGTCGATAGGCAGATCCAGGTCTACCGAGCTTACCTCGATAGAGATAGTCCGCTGTTCGAGGTCGTAGGACTCCCGGATTGAGCCGGCCAGTTTTACAAAATAATCGGGCATGTTGATGCGGTTTAAGCTGGTGGTGTTGTACAGCTGATCATGGATCAGGGCCATGGAGTTAATCCGGTTCTCGATATTCACCAGCACCTCAGTTTTTTCCGATTTTTCCGATTTTTCCGAGTCGATGCTGGGTTTCTGCAGATTGAGCATGCTGATAATCAGCTGCAGATTATTTTTTACCCGATGGTGGATCTCCCGCAGCAGGGTCTCCCGCTCTTCCAGTGCAGTTGACAGCCGTAGTTGGTTTTCTTTGTAATCGGTAATATCAATATTTAAGCCTAAGATGCCGAGGATTTTTCCCTCGGCCCATATTGGGGCGACGATATTACGGTATATCCGCCGCTGCCCTTCTATTGTATAGGCCTGTTCTTTTTCAACAACTTCTCCCTTCAGAGCCCGGTCATTGGAATCTCTCCAGGAGGTTTTTATGGACTCGTCCTGGGTGACCTCCTCCATATGCCGGCCGGATTGATCCCCCCACAGCTGAGTGCTGCCGGGGTTCTGCATGATAGTGTGGTTCCGGGTGTCGTTTATCCAGAAATCGAAGGGGAGGCTGTTGATGGTAGCCTGCAGCTGGGCCGAGCGTACCCGCAGGTTATGTTCTATCTTTTTGCGCTCGGTTATATCGCGGATGCTGACCATGTAAAACTGCCGGTGGTAGAGCATTAGCGCGGAGACACTTACCTCACAGTCGAGCAGCTGCTCATCCCGCCGCACAAACTGCTGCTCGAAGAAGTGCGGGCTGTGTTCGCCGGCTGTGGAGAGTTTTCGTTGAAAGCCCTCCCTCGCCGCCGCCGGCAACAGCATCTCCAGGTGGCTCTGCACAAGCTCGGAGTGATGGAAGCGAAACAGTTCCACGGCACTCCGGTTGCAATCGGAGATTATCTCACCATCGAGCAGCAGAATAGCATCATGGGAGAGCTCGAAGAGCGAGTGGAACATGCGCTCATGTACCGAAAGGTTGTGAATAAGGCTTTGGAGCTCTTGATTTTCCTCCTGAAGACGTGAAAGCTCAGCTGGTGAATCGTGTTCTTCAGGATTGTTGTTCATAATTATAGTCTAATTAGAAACAGGTGCCGTAACAAGAGCGGTGTGGTGCTACTGTGTGCCCACAATTTTATTGCTCAGCATGCGGTCGTCTTCAAAAATGAAGCGTGCCTCCACATACTCTCCGCCGATTACCTTCGGCAGCCACTCGGCATCGTCGGCCCACATCTGCTCGTAGGGTATCTCCGCTACCGGTACCCAGAAGGGGTCCGCCTCGTCGGTCTCGACCAGCTCCCCCTCGTAGGCGTGGGCAAAAAACACATGCCCCTTCAGGGAATAGCCGTTGGTAAACACGAAGGACAGCTGGGCTACCTCGTAGGGCTCGAGGGGGGTTAGTCCCACTTCTTCCTGCAGCTCACGCACCGCCGTCTGCACCGGCGTCTCCCCCGGATCTATCCGCCCGCCCGGGGCATTGACCTTGCCCTTGCCCAGTCCGCGCTTTTTGTGAATCAGCAGCACCTGCTCGTCCTTGAAAATATAGCAGAGTACCGCTGTCTCCGAAGGCTCCCAGGCCTCCCAGTCGAACTCTTCCACGGTCCGGGGAACCTGGGCAATCCGGTTTTTCTCCGGCGGTGAGACCAGAGGGTCATCTCCGGTACTGCTGTTCTGAGGAGGTTTTTGGGGGGAATAAGCGGATGAGTTGCCGCTGCGACACTGATCACACAGATTATCATCGTGATACAAAGTGGTCTTCAGCGGCAGCGCTGCGTTACATTTTGCGCAGTATCTTTTAAAGACAAAGATTTTTTTTCGCAGCAGATAACCGGCGACACCCGTCAGAACCACCGCCGGCAGAATCAGCCAGTTGGCCAGGGGCGCGCTGTAGTAGCGCTGAATCAGCACCAGCTGCACATACAAAAGCAGCAGTACCGCCGCAGTGAACAGCGAGGCAAAGCGTTTGCCCTCGCCGTGCTCCACATGACTGCGCTGGGTCAGATTAAATATCATCACTCCGATCATGATCAACATAAGAGGTAGTCGTATATAGTCAATTTCCATAGACCGAAACTATACGCCCAAAAAGATATAGTCAAGCCGGAAAACATTAAACAATGCGTGTAGTCAATCCGAATAACCTGGGTTAGTATGGAGTTATGTATGAACTGAAAAACGACCCCGGCACATTAAGTTTCCTGAAGAGCCTCGGCTTTCCGAGCGTGCGAGTACACCACTCGTTCAACCACTTCGATTTTACCCGCCCTTCCCGGCGCATTCTGGTGATCGGCCCGATGGGCTCCGGCAAAACCGAGTACTCCGCCCGGGTGTGGCGGGATGCCCGTGTAGCCCAGCAGAAGAGCAGCTACATCGGCGCCCAAACAACCACCGACGGGGCCGACCGGCGGAGCGTGTTCTTCATCCGCTCCCTGCTGGACGCCGGCCGCTTCCCCGATTACCCCGACGACGCCCTGGCCTTCCGCGGCGGCTACGAACGCTGCGGCCATAATATTGCCAAAATAAAAGACTCCTTCAGCCTGGAGGAGGTGCTCAAGGACAACCCCGAGGTGGGCACCTGGATCATTGACGAGGCCTCCTTTTACGACGAGCGGCTGGTGTATGTGGTGCGCAATGCCAGTCAGCAGCGGGGGCTGATCTTCATTTTTCCGGCGCTCATCCTCAACTTCCGGCGGGACATCTTTAACCCCACCGCCCGGCTGATGCTGGAGACGGCCACCGACGTCTTTCCCCTCACCGCCTACTGTGAGCACCCCGACTGCATCGAGGACTCCTTTTACACCTACCGCTCCTACCAGGTGGACGGCGAGGAGTGCCCGGCCCTGTACTTCGACCCCCTGATCATCGTCGGCGGCGACCAGAAGAAGAATGACCCCCTGGAGCCCAACTACTGCACCCGCTGCGACAACCACCACTACCTGCCGGGCAAGGAGTACACCTTTTTTACCCTCAAACCCCTGGGTGAACAGGCCGCCCGGGGCGATATCGAGCCGCTGCGCACAGAGCTGGATGCTCTCAAGCACCGCAAAGAGCGCTCCCAGCTGTACGAGCACCTGAAAGAGCAGTTTGCCGGCACCCCCGACGAGCAGGTGAACATGAACAGCCTGAAGGTCTCCAACATCGCCGAAAAAGCCCTGATCTACCTGTACGCCGAGCAGAACCTCCTGCCCGAGGAGCTGCTCATCCG
>JAIPFV010000083.1 GCA_021736475.1 Spirochaetia bacterium
TATACTTCCTTGTAGTCTTCGTAAATGGCCAGTATTTTCGGCAAGCAGGCTTCAAAGGATTCAAAAACCCAGGGATCAAACTGGGTTCCTACGGAGCCGCGCATTATGTCCAGGGTTTTTTCTATGGAAAAGGCCGCTTTATAGGGCCGGCGTGAGGTGAGGGCGTCAAATACATCGGCAATTGCCACAATTCTACCCGACAGGGGGATATCACGGCCCTTTAGGCCGCGGGGGTAGCCGGTGCCGTCCCATTTTTCATGGTGAGCTGAGATCAGATCGATTGCCGTCTTTAAGGCTTTCAGGTTGGCGGTTGTCTGTAGTGACTCATCCATTTTGACAATTACGCTTTCGCCGATACTTACGTGCTGCTTCATAATCTCGAACTCATCATGGGTAAGAGAGCCAGGTTTAAGCAGAATGTTATCGGGGATGCCGATTTTTCCAATATCGTGGAGGGGAGAAAACCAGAGAAGTTCCCGCATCAGCCGTGGTTTTATCTGGTTTTTCTGTTCAAAAATCTTTTTGGCAATGGTGTAGCTGTAGAGGGACATGCGGGTTATGTGCAGGGATGTCTCGTTATCCTTTTTGGCCATAAGGATAACAAAGGATTTTGCAGTCTCCGCGATTATCTGCTGAATCAAATACTGGTAATAGAGGTTCTGCCGCAGCGGGTTTACAAGCTGCAGGGCATGATGAATGTGGTGATTGGTGTAAGCGTTCTTTTGAAGTGAATTGATAAATAAGAAGCCTATGGTTTTCCCGTTGATAATGATGGGGGCGGTCAGGCTCGACTGCAGTCCTTCTTTCACAATAAGTTGGGTGGCCTCCGACTGATGAACCGATTTATAATGCTCTTCAAGATCATTTATTATTCGGGGGTACTCGGAGGTGGCTACTTCATCCAGAGTGGTATCCGATATCGGCTCCACGAAGCCCGGCTCCAAATAAAGTAGATTCAGATCGGTAATGGCCGATTCGGCGGTCACTTCACCGTAGGGGTTGAGCTGAGAATTATCCATAAAGAGTTTTCCGTATTTTTTGAACATCCGGCCCAAAATGTAGAGGAGATAATTGAACTGATCGAGCAGTCTTGATTTTCGATGTTCCTGTTATTATGTTGAAAGTAATGAAAGGTAAGAGCTATCACAGGGGTACGGTTCGCACATGGGCGTAATCGGGACCCCTGTGTTTTTTAAAGGAGGTCATTATGCAGACCCAATGGTTACTTGCTTCGGATATTGACAATACCCTCACCGGTGACCGCCCGGCACTGGATGTGCTGAGGGGGGAGATTGAGGAGCTTCGGGCCGAGAATAAGTTGTTTCTAATCCTTTCTACCGGCCGCAGGCTATCACAGGTTATAGATGGGTTTGAACAGGAGGGGATTCCGGTTCCCGATGCGATTGTCTCGCAGGTGGGAACAGAGATTTATCTGCCCCCCTACCGACGCGGTGATGATCCCCTGCATGCCTGGAGGGATATGTTAATGGAAGACTTTTCCCGGGAAGAGGCACTGAAGGTAATTGACGGTGTGGAAGGGGTTGAGATGCAGCCGGAGGAGTTTAATACCGATTTGAAGGTAAGCTGTTATCTCGATTCCGCACCGGATCCGGAGGCGGCGGTGAAAAAGATCCGCACCCGGGCTGAATATAACAGCGATGGATTGTGCCAGGTAGTCTGGTCGAGTGGAAAAGATCTGGACGTTATTCCCACAGCTGCTGGGAAGGGTAATGCCATCCGGTTTGTAATCAACCTGCAGAAGCTTGATGTAGAGAATATTATTGTAGCCGGCGACAGCGGAAACGACCGTTCCATGTTTGATGAATTCGAGAGCGGAATTGTAGTGGCCAATGCACAGCCGGAGCTGCTGCATCTGAAAAAAGAGCATCCTATTTCAACCTTCTATTTTGCTAAAAACTCCTATGCCGCCGGTGTACGGGAAGGTTTGAAGCATTTTGGGGTGCTTCCAGAAAAGGGGGACACAAAATGAATGAAAAGGATTCTGCGAAACTGCACGAGGAATTTATACACTCCGACCGGAAGCACATTCTTATGATTACTAATCATGGGGTACACGAGTGGGACGTTATCTCCGGCTTGCCGGATACAGGTGGACAGGATGTGTATGTGAATCAGCTCACCGATGTACTGGCAGACTTTGGCTTTAAGGTAACTATTGCGAATCGTGGTGGTTATCCGCATCCTCAGACCGGTGAAATGCGTACCGGCTTCCGCTACAAAACGGCGGATCGGCGGATTGTGTACACCGAGGACAGTGTGAAGGAGTTTGTCCGTAAAGAGGATATGAAGTCGCACATTCCGGAGTTGGTAGATTTTCTGTACGATACCCTTTCTAAGGCGGATCAGGGGGTCGATTTAATTATCAGTAATTACTGGGATGCAGCTTTGTTAGGGGTGCAGCTGAATGAGCGGCTCGAGCAGAGTGTCCCCCATTTGTGGATTCCCCACTCCCTGGGTGCTATTAAGAAACGGAATATGCCCCCCGAGTCGTGGGAGAAACTACGCATAGATGAGCGGATCGAGACGGAGAAGGAGTTCATTCCCAAGTTAGACCACGTGGCCGCCACCAGTTCCCTTATCCGTGAGTCGATGCGGGATGATTACGGGCGTAATATTGAACAGTTTCTGCCGCCCTGCATAGACCCCGAGCGCTATTATCCCCGTACCATTTTGAAGGATGATAAGATCTGGGATTTTCTGGCCGAAAAGTCCGGGGAGTCTAAGGAATCTTTGCAGAACAACCGCTTTATTATTGAAATTAGCCGTACCGATAAGACCAAACGCAAGGATGTGCTGATTCGCGCCTTTGCACGGGTGCATGAAAAGTTGCCGGAGACCCGCTTAATAGTGGCCCTGGAAAAGAGTGAACCCGAGCTTTATCAGAGTCTGATTGATCTTATGCGGGAGTTGAAGGTGGAGGATGCGGTTATACCGATAGGCCATGAGGCTGAGCGGCTGCCGTACTTATACGCCCTTACCAGCGTATATTGTTCCCCCTCTGTGATGGAGGGCTTTGGAATGTCGGTGCAGGAGGCAGCGGCTACGGCCGTGCCGGTGGTAGGCAGCGATAAAATTCCCTTTGTCTCGGAGTATCTTCTGGGGGAGGAACCGCAATTGGCCCCATTGAAAAACAACGGCGAGAGTGGTGCGTACCTGCAGATTGGCGAGGGGGCTATCGAGGTGCCGGCGGATCAGACCGACGGTTTTTCCCAGGCTCTGCTCTATCTGCTGGACAGCGAAGAGGAGCGTAAGCGGATGGGACGCAAGGCCCTGGAGATTACGGTGCCCTATTTTACCTGGGAGATGATGACCCGCAGAATGCTGAACAAGATGGGAGTGACGTGGCATGAATAGGATTACCCGCGAACAACTTGAAGCGATTACAGACCGAGAAAATATTGAAGGGGCTGATGTTGAGAGTCTGTTTAATTTTTTTCGGCACAACGACGATCTGGCGGCGCACGCCCCCGATAACTTGTGTCAGATTGACCCGCGTGACGGGGCGTTGATAGTCTACAATTCTAAGCGGGCCAAACGTCCCCACGATAATCAAGTGGCGGCGGATGACGCCGGTGGTCAGAGTTCCGGAGATGGAAAAAGCTGCCCGGTGTGTTCGGGAAAGACCACCGGAGTGGTGGATGTGGCTGAACTGAGCGAGGGACACACCTTTATCAATAAAAACCTGTTTCCCGTGCTGTTTCCTCCCGATGAGATTAAGCCGGAATGGCTGGAGGAGCCCCTGTATCCCGACCCCTCCCACCATGGACGTGTCTCGTATGGAATGCATTTTCTGCAATGGACTTCCTCCTACCATCACCGCGACTGGAACAATATGCCCCTGTCCGACCGCCTAGTGGTGCTGCAGCGGCTGGCGGCTCTGGAGCGTACTCTGCTGTACGATTCGGACGGGTATATGCCGCCCAGTTCCCAGTGGCGCAGCCAGAAGGAGACCAGCGGTTTTGTCTCGATAATCAAGAACTTCGGAGCACCCGTGGGCGGATCCCTGGAGCACGGGCACCAGCAGATATCCTGGAGCAACATCATGCCGCGGAGCTATTACGATAACTGGTGTTTCTATACCCGGCATAATGACTTTTTCAGCAACTACATGCTCAATGAAAACCCTGTGGAACTTGAGATAAAGGATTATGGCAAAGCGGTGTTGATGGTTCCCTACTTTATGAAGCGGCCCTACAACATGATGCTGATATTAAAGGATGTGGGCAAGCAGTATCTGTGCGAGCTTGATGATGATGAGCTGGAAGAGGTGGCCGAGGGCATAGGGGATGCGATGAATGCGATTATGGATATTATGCCCCGCCTAGGGAAGGAGACGGCCTACAATCTGGTGGTCCACAACGGTCCCGGTGCCGGCTGGTATTGTGAACTGCTTCCCTATACCCAGGAGACCGGCGGTTTTGAGCAGCTGGGCATGTGGATTTGTCAGGGAACTCCCGCACAGGCGGCTACTGAGTTGCGACGACTCATCTAAGCACGGGCCGGTTGTCTAAAATATTGAACAAGATCACTCGAACAGTTTTGAAAATTCTTAAAAATATTATTATATATAATGCATGAGATATAGAAAATTGATTGAGTTGTTGCTGGGAGTGACAGCTTTTCTGATGGCCGGAGGCGGCGCCTGGGCCGAGGATACGGTAATAGGACGGTCGGTAGAAGGCCGGGCGATTGAAGTGCACCGCTTTGGATCGGGGGAAAAAGCGCTTGTACTGTACGGCGGAATTCACGGCGGATACGAATGGAATACTGTAGCCCTGACCAGGCAGCTGATAGAATACTTTAGCGGGGCCGGTGGAGCCGGAGAGGCTGGCGGGGCGATCCCGGAGGGGGTATCGCTGTATATCATTCCGGTGCTTAATCCGGACGGATTGGCCGCAGTAACCGATGGCAAGCAGTTGGACGAGTTTGACCCCACTGCCGTCGATACCACCAAGGGGCGTTTCAATGCCCGGGGAGTGGACTTAAACCGCAACTGGGATGCCCGCTGGGAGCCGGTTTCCGAGTGGAGGAACATGAAGGTTGATGCCGGCAGCCGTCCTTTCAGTGAGCCGGAAACACGGGCCCTGCGCGATTTTGTGCTGACCTTAAAGCCGACGGTGATAGTCTCGTATCACAGCCAGGCAAACGGTATTTATTACAGCGGTAAAAGGGATCGGTGGGAACCGGCACGGAGCCTGGCACAGGTGTATTCGGAGGCCTCGGGCTATCCGATTCCCCAAGGCCGCGGACTGGTGGGCTACCGGATTACCGGAGCCTCCGGAGGGTACTTCTATCGTCAGGGTATTCCGGAAATTACCGTTGAACTAACTGGGCGTACTGATGCCGAGTTTACCCGGAATGTGAAGGGGGTTCGGTCACTCTTGCAGGCGGTGGCTGAACAGTAATGGTGAGGTCCGGCTTTGATTTTTACACTGGATGCTATTATCCTAGACTTAAAAGTAGATGGAAAATCGGAAGGAGGAATATGAAATGGCAGATTATCATGAAGAAGGATTGTCATTGGAGGCAAAGAACTTTTCAAGAGCCTTGAAGAGCTTAAAAGAGGAAGTAGAGGCCATTGACTGGTATCATCAGCGGGTAGATGCATCCGATAATCAGCAGTTAGCTGCGATTATGGCGCACAACCGGGATGAAGAGATTGAGCACGCCTGCATGGCCCTGGAGTGGCTGCGGCGTAACATGCCCGAATGGGACGAGGCAATGAGAACCTTTCTGTTCACAAGCGGTGATATTACTACCTTGGAAGAAGAGATGGAATCCGGAGAGAGCGCCTCCGGGGGTAACTCCGATTTAGGCATAGGCAAACTTTAGGAGGAATCATGGATATTTTAAGACGATCTTTAGCCCCCATTTCTGATGCGGGATGGAAAGAAATAGATTCTTTGGCGGTGGATTATCTGCGCAGTTCCCTGGGGGCTCGCAGGCTGGTTGATGTGGAAGGGCCCAAGGGCTGGGAACACCATGGGGTAAGTACCGGACGCTTGGGTTCGCTGAACGAGAGCGGGGCGATTTCTTACGGCCTATACGTGGTGAAACCCCTGCTTGAGCTGCGGGTTCCCTTCGAGCTGAATGTATGGGAACTTGATAATGCCACCCGCGGAGCCCGGGATGTAGATTTAGATGTACTGGAAAAGGCGGCGGAAGAGGTAGCCGCTTTTGAGGACCGGGTGTTGTTTGAGGGTTTGCAGGATGCGGGAATCCAGGGCTTACAGCAGGTCTCCGACCAGCCGGCACTGCAGTTTCCCCAGGACCCCGAACAGATAGTACAGTCGGTGGCTCAGGGAGTTACACAGCTGGTGCAAAACGGCATTGAAGGGCCCTACAGCCTGGCAGTCCCCATGGAAGTGTGGCAGCAGCTGACCAGCTACATCAAGGGAGTGTCCCTGAAAACTCACCTTGAGCGTATGCTCGGCGGTTCGGTACATCTTGCCCGTCACCTCGACTCGCCCCTACTGGTATCCATCCGGGGCGGCGACTTTGTCATGTCCCTCGGGCAGGATCTTTCAATCGGATACGCATCCCACTCTACTAAAGTAGTAGGACTCTATTTTACTGAATCCTTCACCTTTCAGGTGTTCGAACCGCGAGCGGTGGTACGATACAAATAAGGGGTTGCACCTGGGGTAGTATAAAAAAGAGGCCGCCCGGTGACAGTGAAATGCACTGTCGGGCGGCCTTTTATGCTTTTTAGTGTGTCTATGCGGTGCTTCCCTGCTTAGTCTTTTCAGCTACTAATTCATTCAGCTGTTTTTTTACGGCAGGAACTGAGCAGTCGGTGCTCACTGAGGCAACTTCGCCGTTGAGAGTATAGAAAATTGTCATTGGCTCTACGTCGCAGGAGAGGCGATCGCAGAGTGATTTGCCCTTGTACAGGTCGATTACGTTAAGTTTTACTTGCTCTTCGTACTCTTTTTCAATTTCCTGCAGGTTCGGCAGGAGTTCACGGCTGGGGGCGTCGATGGCCGAATAGATATAGATCATGCCGATTTTCTCTTTCTGCATAATCTGATTTTCAAAGACTTCCTCTTCGGCAATATGCTTTTCGGCGTTCACGCCGGCAATAGCGCCGTCGCCAACGGCGGTAGCAACCTGTTTAAGACCTTTCTCGCGTACGTCGCCGCAGGCATAGACTCCCGGGATGCCGGTTTCCATCTCTTCGTTGGTAATTACATATTTCTGCTTACTCATATTGAGCACACCTTCGAAGACCTCTGTGTTGGGCACGTAGCCGATAAACTCAAAACAGTTGTCTACCTTAACCGGGTCCAGCTCGCCGGTTTTGAGGTTTTTCAATACTACTGTATCCAGGTGGTCCTCGCCCTCAAAGGAGTCGACAACGGTGTTCCACTTGAACTCCATTTTAGGGTTTGCTAAGGCCTGGTCGCGGGCAATCTCGTTACAGTCCATTTTGCCTTCGTCGTGGATAACCGATACGATGACCTTTGCCGCAAATTTACTCAGGAACATTCCCTCTTCGATAGCTGCATCGCCACTGCCGATGACCATAACGGTTTTGTCGGTATTTGCTGCAGCGTCACAAGTTGCACAGAAAGAGATACCCTTGTCGAAGAGAAACTTCTCTTCATTTTTAGACTGAGTAACCCGGGGGCGTCCACCGGAGGCTACGATGACGGTTTTTGCCTCGTAGATGTTGCGGAAGGTTTCTACGGTTTTCTTTTCAGCGGTTAAATTTACTGTTTTCACGTCAGTCAGCTTGAACTTTACATCGAACTTTTCCGCCTGGCTTTTGAACAGGTTCATCAGGCCCAGTCCGCTGCTGCCTTCTGGAAAACCGGGGTAATTTTCGATTTCGTTGGTATAGGTGGCAAGTCCCCCTACCAGCGCTTTTTCAATAATAAGTGTTTTCAGGCGTGCCCGCCCGGCATAAATACCGGCGGTCAGCCCTGCGGCACCGCCGCCAATGATCACTACATCGTACTCTTCACGTTTTTTCTCACGCATATTAAAAGGATCCTCCACAATTACATAAAATACTTTACCAGCAGTTTACTGCCCACAATTGCTCCCAGAAAGATGAATATTCCGAATACCCATCCGGAGAGAGAGAAAGAGGCAATTCCGCTGTAGAGTGCACCAATATTACAGCCGAAGCCGATTCGTGCACCGTAGCCCATCAGAAGACCTCCAAGGATTGCGGCGATCACCTGTTTCTTAGACTTTAACTTTTTTATCTTAAATCCACTGGCCAGCAGTACAGCCAGTAGGGCTCCGAAAATAATTCCTATGTTTCGGATACTACCGCCGTGATTCAGCAAACCACCATCGAGGGTTCGCTGCGCGCCTTCGCTGGAAAAGTAGTACCATTTGTCTACGTTTCCTCCCGCGGCTTCGAACAACCAGGCACCCCAGTTGGCCAGTACTCCGGATACACCCCATGGGTTTCCGGTAGTTGCCAGCGTAACAATCTGGAATACCGAGAGCAGAACTGCACCTGTCAGATACGGCCAGGCGCCTTTTATCCACTCTTTATAGTATGTATTGTCTTTAATGCCCAAAACGGGTACCTCCGCGTGCTATTTAGCTTTTTCGATGATAACTTCCCACTCGCCGTCGTCGACTTCTTCGACTTCAACGTTGTGTCCCTCTTTGCGGGCCCATTCGGGGACGTTCTTCATGGCGCAGCTGTGGTCGATCTGGACGATCAATACATCGCCAATTTCCATCTCTTTCAGTTTATTTTGTGCCTTTACCAGGGGTACCGGACACGCTTCGCCGTAACAATCCAATTCTACTTCTTTCATTACTTAACTCCTTACGCTTCTTGTTTTTTTCTGTTGGCCCATTTATCTGCTGCAATCCACAGCAGAGCAATAATGAGCAGTTGGATAATGATTGCCCCCAACCAGCCGAACAGGTCCGGCAGAAAGACGGCTTTACCCTTCAAAATTACATTCAGTTTCCACCAACCAAAATCGTATGCTCCCCATAGTGATCCTACTACAAAGAAAAACAGTGAGAGCAGCTGCATTGTGAAACCTTCACCTACCCGCATTAGGGTGCCGGATGCGCATCCTCCGGAGATAACCATTCCTATTCCAAACATGAAAGCCCCGATTGCGGTAGCCAGACTTACGGGAACTATATATGCCTGCCCTGGAATCGGCAGCCCCTGTGCATGGGCGCCGTACTTGATGGCGAGAAAGCCGATCGAAGTAATGGCAAATGCTAAGAGAACTGCTTTGCTGAGGTTTGTTCCTCCCGTTAGGAAGGGATCTCGCATTGCAGCGGTAAAACAGAACCGCGCTCGTTGTAGAATGTACCCAAAGGCAAGTCCGGTAACCCAGAACAGGACTAACTGCTCATTACGGGTACCCAGGTATATACCAAATGCAACAATAAGAACGAGCAACGCTATCCCGATGGGAAGTTGGTTCTTTTTTTTCTTTCGGCTTCGTGTACGGGACGAGCGCCTAATACTGCTTCCACCCGAGGACGAAGTAGCTGTAGAGTTTACGTCACTCACGGCTGTATAACCCCCTTCAAATATAGATTATTTACAACATATCTTACAATATTGTGCAATTTTTCTCAATAAAAATATATAAGAATATCTTTATTTTTTTTATTGTGTATATAAAAACTCTTCTATTCACATTTTTGAGTGTCAAAGTGTAGAAAACATCCGGAATTTATGTTCTTTGTGCGGAGTAAAAAAGCAGTACTGTAGCGGCGTAGGACGCCAGGGAGTTGCCAATTTGCACTACTACTTTTACAATGCTATGAACAGGAGCACATATGGAACACGAATATGATACAGGCCAAATCCCAGACAGTATCCCAGATAAAGCGGACTTGAAGCGTGCTTTCGAGCGGGTATCCGGGGTGGTGCGGTATACGCCGCTGCTTAGCTCGCAGACTTTTGACCGGATGACCGGAGGCAGGCTGCTGTTTAAGTGCGAGAACTTTCAGACGGGGGGAGCTTTTAAATTCCGGGGAGCGCTGAATGCGGTCAACTCTCTGCCGGAAGAGGATGCCCGTAAGGGAGTCGCCACCCACTCCTCTGGAAATCATGCCCAGGCGGTAGCTCTGGCGGCGCGCATGCGCGGAATTTCGGCGATAATTGTGATGCCCGAGACGGCGCCGCAGGTCAAGGTGAATGCGGTTCGCGACTACGGGGCGGAGATTCGCTTTTGCGAGGCAACTCTGGCCGCCCGGGAAGAGGCCCTTGAACAGGTAGTGGTCGAAACTGGAGCAAGCTTTATTCATCCCTCTAATGATGTGAGGGTAATCGCCGGCCAATCAACGGTTTTTCAGGAGCTGCAGCAGGATGTTTCCGGTCTGGATCTGGTGTTAACGCCGGTTGGAGGCGGAGGGCTGCTCAGCGGGACAGCACTTGCTGCGAAACTATTGGCTGATTCGGTAAAGGTTATCGGCTGTGAACCGGCCCAGGCGGACGATGCCTATCGCTCATTTAAGAGCGGGAAGTTGGTTTTTCCTGATCATCCCGATACAATTGCCGACGGCCTTAAAACCGCTTTAGGGTCGAACACCTTCCCGATTGTCCGGAAGTTTGTTGACGATATTGTGCTGGTGCAGGAAGAAGAAATCCTGCGGGCGATGAAGTTGATCTGGGAGCGGATGAAGATTGTGGTGGAGCCCTCGGCGGCTGTGCCTTTGGCAGCTCTCTTAAACGGCTCACTTGATGTAAGCGGGGCGCGGGTAGGAATTATTTTATCCGGTGGAAATGTTGACCTGGATGCCTTGCCGTGGTACCGATAAAGGAGTGAATATGGACTGGAGAGATCAAGTACAAAGGCCGATTCTGGTAGTGAATCGCGAGAGAGCCGAAGCCAATATAAAAGCAATGGCGGAAAAGGCCGCCCGGAGTGGAGTTGTATTCCGGCCTCACTTTAAAACCCATCAAAGTGCCCATGTGGCCGACTGGTTTGCAGTCCGCGGGGTCCAAGCTATAACTGTATCCTCCGTCCGCATGGCCCTCTATTTTGCTGCCCACGGATGGAAGGATATCACCATTGCTTTTCCGGTGAATTTACGGGAGATTGATGATATCAATGACCTGGCTAATAAAGTAAATCTGAACCTGCTGGTACTTTCAGAGGCTGTAACGGAAGAGCTGGCAAGTAGACTGAAAACTCAGGTCGGGCTGTGGATAAAGATTGATGTGGGCTACGGCCGCACTGGGATTCCCTGGGATAGAACAGGAGAGGTTGTAAAGCTGGCCGCTCAGATTGTAAAGGCGGAAGGTGTGCAGTTTAAGGGGCTGCTCACCCATGCCGGTCATACCTACCATATCCATTCTACCACTGCACGGGCGGAAATTTTCAAACAGTCCGCCGAGCGTATGCAGCATCTGCGAGGAGAAATGATCGAAGCTGCGGTAATCGCCGGGGCGGAGGAGTGTGCAATTTCGGTAGGCGATACTCCCGGTGCAACCGCGGTTGACAGTTTTGCGGGAGTTGACGAGGTACGGCCGGGAAATTTTGTCTATTTCGATGCCCAGCAGTACAGATTAGGATCCTGTCGAGAGACTGACCTAGCCGCTGCGGTAGCTTGTCCGGTGGTAGCGGTACATCCGGAGCGGAAGGAAGTTGTATTGTATGGCGGAGCGATTCATCTTTCTGGTCAGTTTGAAATGCTCAATTCCCAGGAGAGTGAATCGGCGCGTATGTATGGCTATGTAACCCAAGCAAATCACGATGGCTGGGGTGAGATTGAGAGTGAAAATTATATACGGGCAGTAAGTCAGGAACACGGGATTGCGAGGGTGAGCGAAGAGATGTGTCGGCACGTAAAACCGGGAGATATCCTGTGTGTAATACCGGTGCACTCCTGCCTGGCAGTTGATTTGCTGGATACCGCTATCACTACCCATGGCGATCTGTTTTCACTGGATTTATAATGAAGTACGTACTGCATAACGGAGCTCTCATTTCGGCAGAAAAAGCACATCTGCCAATTTCACGACGAGAAGTGCTGTTCAGTTTTGGAATATATGAATCACTAAAGGTTCGGGGTGGAGTGCCTCTGTTTGTTGAGGAGCATCTTGAACGACTCTCCGAATCCGCCCGAATATTGGATTTACAGCACTCCTATGATCAAGACCATTTTATTGATGCTATACAGCGACTGATAGAAGCGAACCGCTTGGAGGATGCAACCCTGAGGATCCAGATGTTTGGCGGAGATGAGCCTTTCTATTATGTGGTCCCCTTCCCTCTGCCGCGGTATCCACGGTGGTATTATAATGAAGGAGTCCCGACTATTAGTTATGAGGGAGAGCGGGTGATGCCGCGGGCCAAATCGAACTGTTTACTGTTGAACTATATTGCTCTCCGTGAGGCTCAACGGCGGGATGCTGTTGAGGCTTTGCTGGTGAACCGCAACGGAGACGCCTTAGAAGGGACTCGAAGTAATTTGTACGCCTTTCAAGAAGGAACTCTCATTACCCCCGAAGAAGATGTGCTGTATGGGGTTACCCGGAGACATATTCTGGAATGGTTCGAGCGGGAAGGGTATTCCCTGAAGTATGCCCCCCTCCCCCTGAAGGCACTGTTGAATTGCGAGTACGACGGGGTTTTTATCTCCAGCACCAGTATGGGTGCGGTTCCAGTACGGCAGATCGATACGGTTGAAATGCCTCCCCTCAATTCGGACAGTGGTTTCGGGGATGTAATTACAAGGGTAAACACTCATTTAGAACAAAAAGAGATCCGGGAAATTCAAAAATTTACAAAAATGGTATGACACTGCTTTTTTCATCGACTACACTATAAATAGGCACTTTAAGCAGGATAATTATATGAGTACACAACAGGTTCGCATTCCCACAGTAGTAATTCCATTCGATTCGGAGTGCAGAACAGAGCTGTGTCAGGATGTATGTGTGTACCTTCGACCCGAGGCGAATGGAATACAAGTAGAAAGTGCTATGATGCGCACTATTAGTACAAACCCCCACTACAATGAAAATGTAAAACTGGTATACCTGGCGAACATACCCGGCGAGTTCATCGCGAAACATCGGATTATCGAACAGCATTATCGGCTTAAGATATCCTTTGCAAAACAGGGTAAGCGCTTATTTACCGCCTATATGCAGCGGGAGTTCAGTCGCTACTATAAGGTTCCCTTTGAAGAGGCCGAGATATTAGGTGCGTTTGAGGCAATGAAACGGCTTCACTATACTCGCGAAGGACTTTTTAATCTGTGGGTGCCCGCAGAGGATGTGTTTCACTTAAATGGCCAGACTATTAAGCGGGTAAAGGAGCTGTTTATTGTCAATTATGATATACCGGCAATTTTGCAAAAAAATCGGACCAGTACCGACATAGCCGTAATGATTCTGCGCACAAAACTTGGGCCAGGCAGTATGCACTCATTAATGGAGGATATGGTAGAACGCTTGAAAGCAGACGGTCTTCTGCAGCAGTCGGAGGCATTTACCCGGGTATTCCATTTTTCGAGAAGCCCCTTTGAGCAGATTCTAGATGGAATAGGCTTTCTTTATAAGAGTGACGGTACTCATATTCCGCTGCAGGACATACAATTTTACAATTATCTCCTGCAGCAGGGAATGAGCCGCACTGAGATACATCAGATCCTCCATTATCCGATTTTTGGTTTTCCAAATGGAAAGGGCAGGCTGAAAGAACAAACCGTGTACGCTGCCAGTTCTGGAATGGACTATAAAAGGGCATATCAGACGCTGCTAACTGCAAAAGCGCAAATTCTGCTTGACTAATTAAAAATTATAAAAATACTAACAGGATATGAGTTGCTTTGCCATATTTGACGTTGATCATACTCTCCTCGATGGCTCTACAGGAAAGGAACTGGCTGTCATGTGCGTTCGAAGAAAGCTGGTACCGGTTTCGGTTCTTTGGAAAAGCCTGGCCCTCTATTTTCGTTACCGTATAGGGCTGCTCCCGCAGTCTGTATTGCAGACAGGAATTTACACGCTGAGGGGCGTTTCGCTGCAGGCACTCAGCCAGGTAGCGGAGGAGATCTTCGATTCACACATTAAGCCAAAACTGTATTTGAGGGCTCTGGAGTTTATCAGAAAGGAACGGAGGGCAGGCAGAACGGTACTGCTGGCAACCTCCGCCCCGGAGTTTATAGTCCAGCCTTTAGCTGACTGTTTAGAAATTGAATATCTGCTTGCTAGCAAATTTGAAGTAGAGGATGGGCTTTTAACCGGAAAGTTTGAGGGTGAACCGGTTTTCGGGCAGGGTAAAGAGCAAAAGGTGCTTGAGTTTATACAAAGTCAGAATGCTGATCTTAACTGCAGCTCTTTCTATTCCGACAGCTGTTTCGACCTTCCACTTCTAAAGCGGGTGAAAGAGCCTCATGTAATAAATCCTGATCTAACACTGCGCCGGTTTGCCCGTAAACGGGGCTGGCCGGTATATCGGCTGCGGAACGTAGCGGGCAATCGGGACATTCATGGACTTCAAAATGAGTGTTGAAGAGCTGTCTGAGAAGTTTGTTCTGGCGGTAGATGTCGGTGGTACGATTACTCGGGCGGTTCTGTTGAACTCCGCAGGCCGGATAAGTGCCCGCCACTACCTGGCCTCCAGCACGATTTCTCCGGAAGAGGGGGCGATAGAGCATGACCCGGAAGAACTTTGGCACACAGTTCGCAGTGTAATTATACAGCTTTTAGAAACAGAGAAACTGTCTCCCGGGCAGGTGACTGCACTGGGTTTGAGTGTGCAGCGGGCCACCTTCTGTCTGTGGGATCGGGAGAGCGGAAAACCCTGTACCAACTTTATCAGTTGGGCGGATGTACGGGCTGCGGGGCAGGCCTACCGGATGAACCACAAAGTACTGTGGAAACTGCTGCAGCTGGGAGCCGGAATTTTAAGCAGAATAACCGGCAGTACCTTTTTTATGGCGGCCTCGCAGCTCAAGTTTGTCACTGACCATATATTAACGCGCCTTTTGTGGGTTTTTGAAGGTGACCCGGAGCTTTATCGGCGGGCAAAAGCGGGGGAGGTGCTGTTTGGCACAATCGACACCTTTCTTCTGTATCGCCTGTCGGCGGGTCGTCTGCATGCTACGGATGCCTCCAACGCGGCTGCAACTTCCCTGTATAATCCCTTCGATCTTCGCTGGAACAGCCTGTTCTGCAGAATGT
>JAIPFV010000009.1 GCA_021736475.1 Spirochaetia bacterium
CCGCCAGTGCCATATCGTCGCCGGATGCCCTCCGTGCACAACGCCCGAAGCCTCCGGAAGGCTTCAGCCTCCGATAGGCCACCGAAGGCGGGAAAAATAAAGCTTTCCGGAAGCCGGTACCCCTCCGCCTGCCGGGAAAAGTCTTCGGCCGCCTGCAGGGCCTCGGGGGCTGCAGAAAAAAACCGCTGCATTTCGGCCTGTCCCACAAAGCGCTGTACTGCTGTAAGACCGCCGGCAGGCGGAACCGATTCTACCAGCTGATTACGCCCGATAGCTCGTACGATGCGATAAAAACTTAAATCCTCGTTTTCAAGGTACACAGCATCGTTATAAGCCAGCAATTTGATTCCCCGGACCAGCGCCCAGCGCCGGAGTTCTGAAAACGGCCGGCCGTAGAGCAGTCCGGCATACAGGCCGGCACTAGTACGCTGCTGCAAACGCTCCAGCACCTCGATGTGCGGACTTACCACCCATAACCCCTGCCACCCCTCTTCTATAAGATCAGTAATCGGGTCATACCGAACCTCCGCAGCTCTGCCATTGCGATTTTGCGCGTCGATGTGGCGGCTGAGAATTACATTTGCCCTGGCAAAACCGGCTGAATTGTGACAGAGGAGGCTGCACAGGTAAGTTTCTTGATCGTAGATGGCCGTGCTGTAGAGCGCCTTGAGTCCCCGCCGCCGGGCTGCCGCCGCAAAGCGGATAAGGCCGTAAAAACCGTTTATGTCGGCAATGCCGACCGCCTGGGCTGACTGAGAAGCCGCGGCTTCTACCACTTGCTCGGGCGAGAGTACTCCCCGGAGCAGGGAATAATGGGTTCTGCAATGGATTGATGTATAAGGCTGTGTGCTTTTCATAACTACTTAACATATGTTTAGCATTAATGTTCGAAAAGCACAATTCTTTTTAAAAACACATAAAAAAACCGGGCTAACCGGGAAATGGAAATCCAGAACCCGTAAACCCGGTGCTTTTAGTTGACCTCGGTTAATCTCCTGTTATTCAAATACCGCTCCGGTATGGGCGGAGGTAACCAATTTTCGGTAGCGCGCCAAATAGCTGCGGGGATCCACTTCACTGGGGTTTGGTTTCCAGCTTTTCCGCCGTGTGGCTAATTCCGCTTCATCCACTTGCAGCTCAAGGCGGCGGTTGGTAATGTCTACTGTAATAGTATCCCCCTCCTTCACCAGACCGATCAAACCGCCGGCCAGTGCTTCCGGCGATACATGTCCTATGCAGGGACCACGGGTACCGCCGGAAAATCGCCCGTCGGTTATCAGAGCCACCGATTTTGAAAGCCCCATTCCGGCAATAGCCGAGGTAGGGCTGAGCATCTCCCGCATTCCCGGGCCGCCCTTCGGCCCCTCGTACCGGATGACCACTACATCCCCGGGGCTTATCTGTCCTTCGACGATTGCGGTATACGCAGTTTCCTCGGATTCAAACACCCTGGCCGGTCCTTCATGCTGCATCATCTCCGGTTCCACGGCCGACTGCTTTACCACGCATCCCTCGGGAGCGAGGTTTCCATACAGCACCGCGATGCCCCCCTCCTTCATATAGGGTTCATCGGCTTTTCGAATTACCTTGGGGTTCAAAATGGCGGCTTTCTCTATATTTTCTCCCAGAGATTTACCGGTTACAGTCATCGGGCTGCCGTCGATCAATCCATGCTTCAGAAGCTCTTTCATGACCGCCGAAAGTCCTCCGGCATCATCCAGATCCTGCATGCTGTGAACGCCGGCCGGGCTGATCTTGGTGATATTCGGCACTTTACGGCTAATTACATCAAAAGTCTTCAGGCTGATATCCACGTGCGCCTCGCGGGCAATTGCCAGAAGATGCAAAGCCGTGTTGGTTGATCCTCCGATTGCCATATCCAGAGCAATCGCATTTTCAAAGGCGGTTGTGCTCATAATATCCCGGGCGGATATTTCCCGACGGATCAACTCCATAATCTGATGCCCTGCGCGGCGGGCCAACTGTTTTCTCCGTCCGTAGGGAGCCGGAATAGTACCATTTCCCGGCAGAGCGATCCCGAGAGATTCAGCTAAACTATTGAGGGTGTTTGCGGTAAAAAGACCGGCACAGCTTCCGCAGCTGGGACAGGCACGCATAGCAACTTGTTCAAGCTCATCCTCATCTATCTCTCCGGCCACAAATTTTCCTACTGATTCAAAGGAGCCGCTGATAAGGTCTATATTAGCTCCCTGGTAAGTACCGCTCAGCATCGGACCGCCACTTACATACACCGCCGGCAAATTCATCCTGGCGGCGCCCATCAGCATCCCCGGTACTATTTTATCGCAGTTTCCCACCAATACCAGTCCGTCAAACTTCTGCCCGGTGGCAACTGATTCGATTGAATCGGCGATCAATTCTCGGGTAGCCAGAGGATATCGCATCCCGCTGTGGTTCATTGCAATACCATCACAGATTCCAATGGAAGGAAATTCCATGGGAGTTCCTCCGGCAGCAGCTACTCCCATTTTCACTGCCTGGACAATTTCATTCAAATGAAAATGTCCGGGAATAATTTCGTTATGTGCATTCACTATACCGATAAGAGGTTTTTGCAAATCCTCCGGAAGATATCCCATAGCATACATCAGCGAACGGTGCGGGGCACGGTTCGGACCTTTCGTTACTTCATCACTGCGCATTTACTCCTCCTTCAGCTTATTTTTCCACAGCAAATGAAAGGGTACAAGTAGTCCTGCAGAAAAAATAGAAAAATACTATACTACATTATGTAATAATTGAGTTGGAAGCCACAATAATGATATAAAGGTAGTATGAAATTAGAGCAGATACCTGGAGATACAAAAGTAACTTCCATCGGAATGCCCCTCTATTACCAGGGCAGCAGCAACAAGGCTGTATTGGTGCTGCACGGATTCACAGGGGTTGCCTATGAGATGCAGTACCTTGCGCAGCGCCTTAATGAGGCCGGTTTTACGGTAGCCGTACCCCGACTCCCCGGCCATGGGACCACGGGAAAGGATTTTATGCTCACCGACCGCCGCGACTGGATGCGGCGTGCGGTGGATGCCTACCTTGAACTGCAGAGCAAATATGAAAAAGTATATGTAGTCGGTCTTTCTATGGGAGGCCTCCTCACGCTGCTTCTGGCGACACAGTTTCCGGTTGAGCGGATCGCCCTGGCAGCACCGGCGCTGATAAACAACAATAAGCTTATCTACCTCTCGCCGATTCTTCGTTTTTTTATGCGGAAGGCTTATATTGGCCATGAGGAGGATTCTGAAGATCCGGAATATCAATACCTCTCCGACGAATACTGGAGTTATCGCTATGGCAACCAGGTGTATCACCTGTTCCGCCTGCAGCTTGCCGCCCGGCGCGCACTTTCAAAAGTACAGGTTCCCACACTTACCCTGGTCTCGCACAACGACCATACGGTTCCTGTACGGGTTGCAGAGCTCATTGAGCGCCGAATTGCCTCGCCTATCACGAAACGGGTCGAGCTGGCCACAAGTTCGCATATTATTGTAAATGACACCGAGAAAGAGAGAGCCGCCGACGAAGTTGTAGCCTGGTTTTCTGCGGAATGACTACTACCGGAAACCCTGGGATATTTTGCTTCCCGATTTAATTGAGATCGCGGGTTTTATAAAGCTCAATCATTTTTCGAAATGCAGAATTGCTCTTCTTTAGCTCTTTTGAACCACGGGTGATCTTACACAGGCTCAATCCTAAATTTTTGGCAATTTTCCTTTGACTCATCCCGTCTTCCAGCAAACGTACCAACGCCCAGCGTTTACCCATTTCCCGCACTTCCGCATCTGTGAAGAGGGCCGACAAAAACTCTTCTATCATATCCGGATCATCACAGAGGGCTAATACGGCCGCTAACTCTTTGAGTGGATGATCCTCGTTCCAATGTAATCTATTTTCCATAAATTCGATCATACCAGCTTAACGGTCCCTGTCAAGCGCTTACTTAGCCCGCTTGTCTTAACAAGAATTTGTTTGTATTTTTAACTAATGAACAACTATCATACCCATACATCACTTTGTCACCACGCAGAAGGAAAAGTAATTGACTACGCCCGGGAGGCACAGCTTCAGGGAATACATATCCTAGGCATGTCCGACCATTCTCCCCTGCCCGACTCTAAATGGCCGGGTGTGAGAATGACTTTCGCAGAGCTTGAAGAATACGAACAGCAAATTCAGGAGGCCCGCCGGAAAGTCAAAGAGGTCACTATTCTAAAAGGTTTGGAGTGTGAATGGGATCCCGCGTACCGCGGCTTTTATACCGAAGAACTTTTGGAAGCCCGGAACTTCGATTATCTGATCGGTGCCGAGCACTGGTTTCCCTTTCATGGCGAGTGGAACGAATTAAGTGAAATCCGGACCGCTGCCCATCTAAAAGCATATGCCGACCTGCTTATTCAGACCATGCAGAGCGGGGTGTTCGCCTTTATAGCCCACCCCGACGGATTCGGTTCCGGCTACGACAGCTGGGATGAAAATACACGCTCCTGCAGCCTGGATATACTTGCAGCTGCCGCTGAGCTGCAGATTCCCCTGGAGATAAACGGTTTTGGCTTTAGAAAAGCCGATAAACGTACCTCCACCGGTTTACGGAACAAATATCCCCTTCCCCAGTTTTGGGAGCTCGCGGCAGACTTTCCAATCCGGGCTATTTGCAACAGTGATGCCCATCGGCCTCAGGATGTCGGTGCTTCCATCGATCAGGCCCGTGATTTAGCAGCACGCTTTGGTATTGAAGTGATGGAAGAACTGCCCCTCAAGTGCCCAGCAGAAAGCGGTCGAACTGGTGCTCCATCTTTTTAGGTATCATAATCTCCGATGCACACTCCATCGCATAGTCATCGGTCATCCCCGCTAAGTAGTCAAAGGGCATATTTGCGAAACCTCCATCAACCTGCTCGTAGAATGCCCTCATCTTTACCACATAGTCTGCATAACGAACTGCAATCAGATTCTGCTCCTTCTGATAACTCTTAATATCAAAACCATACAGCTGGAAAATCTCCTGCAAATAGGTATAAAGCGTCTGCAGTATCCGCTCAAAATAGCGATGGTAGTTAGATAATATCGGGTTCAAATATATGCTGTGGTAATTGAACTCCTTAAGCACCTTCATCGCATGAAAAATGGGGTCACTAAACCCAATTCCCTCTCCCTCCTGGCTGGATTCGATTACATCGTCAACTAAAGTGCTGATTATCTCGCTGTTTGACGCCCCCAACACTCGAACTACCTCATCCGGAATATCCTTTTTTTCAATTATCTTTAACTGTACTGCATCTTCAACATCTCGACCCAGATAGGCAATTTTATCCGCCATCCGTACTACCACAGCTTCCCAGGTGGATGGGTACTGATCGCGGGCGATGATAGACTGCAAGTCTTTCTTCTGAAAATCCGGCCTGATGGACTGTTCAAACTTCTCTCCGCAATGGTTCACTATTCCATCTCTGACTGCATACGTGAGGTTCATCCCTTTTCCATAGTTCGACAGATAGTCTACCACCCGCAATGAATAAAGCTCATGGATAAACCCGCCGCTCCCGCTCTTTAGCTCGTTCATGACCGTCTCACCTACGTGTCCAAAGGGAGTATGTCCAAGATCATGCCCTAAGCCAATTGCCCAGGCTAGGTCGGAATCAAGTTCCAACCCACGGCAAATCGCCGCTGCAACCGACGCTACATGCATTACGTGCTCAATCCGAGTGCAGATATGGTCGTTCTTAGGAGAGAAAAAAACCTGAGTTTTGTGTTTTAACCTTCGAAAAGGGTAAGAGTGGATAATTGCGGTGGTATCACGAAAATAGTGTCCCCTTTCATCTTCTTTACGCGGATGCAATCGCTGCCATAAAACATCCAGGGGCATTTGATTCTGAAATTTTTTCACAGGCTCCTCCTGCTCTATTCTCGCATAGCTTCAGCCCCTTCTCAACAGCTATGGTGGTATTACCGTAATTGTCTTTGATTGTATTTGATTTTTATACTTAAACTGACTATAGTTCTGTTTAGATTACATTAAATTGAAGGTAAATGCAGCAGTATGCGAAATGAAAAGATTCTGATTGTTGAAGATGAACGCATCATTGCCCTTGATCTTAAAAAGCGGCTTGAACGGTTTGGTTTCAGCTCTCCCGAGATTGTCTCTAATGGAGAAGATGCCCTGGAAGCGGCCAAGTCTATGCATCCGGACATTATTCTTATGGATATAATGCTCGGTGGCCCGATAGATGGAATAGATGCTGCTAAAAGTATAAAAGAGACCCTCAGTATCCCGGTGATTTTTCTTACTGCCTACTCCAATGAAAATACCCTCGAACGAGCAAAAGAAGCCGAACCCTATGGCTACATTCTTAAACCCTTTAAGGAACGAGAGCTGTATACGACAATTGATATTGCTCTCTACAAATTTAAGGTTAACCTGCAGCTAAAACAACAGGAGCGCTGGCTTTCAGCGGTCCTGCATAGCGTAGAGGACGGTATTATTGCCACCGGCCACGACGGACGTATTCAGTTCATGAACAGAGTTGCCGAAACCATCACAGGCTGGGATGAGACTCAAGCCGAAAACCTTGGGCTTGAAGAAGTATTTCCCCTAACCTACGGTCACGACAGACGCCCTATGCCATTTCCGGAAATTGAAACTGCTAATAATGAAAACTTTCCGTTTGTATTCAAAGACTGCATTCTTGAGAATAAACAGAGCGCCCGCATCAATGTAGAAGGCTCTCTGGCGGTCATAAAAGACCGTAACGGCAATACCGATGGTCAAGTGCTTGCTTTTCGCGATACCACCGAGATGCAGCGACTCAGTGATACGGTCTCCTACCAGGCAAGTCATGATTCTTTAACCGGTCTGGCCAACCGCGAGGAATTCTCCGCCCGTATGGAGTTGGTTTTGGACAATGCGAAACAAGCCGATACCGAGCATACATTTATCTACCTTGATATTGACCAGTTTCGTGTAGTAAATGATATATGCGGGCACACTGCTGGTGATGAACTGTTGTTAAAAACCACCCGCATTATCCGCTCAATAGTACGCAGCAGTGATTTCTCAGCCCGGCTGGGCGCCGATGAGTTTGGTATACTCCTTGAACATGCACACATTGAGCAGGCAATGGAAATTGCTAAACGGCTTCAATCACGTTTATTGGAAGACCGTCTTGTGTGGGATAAACATGTGTTCAACATCAACACCAGTATTGGTATTGTACCGATTGATAAAACCAGCGAATCCGTACACACGGTGCTTGCTGCCGCCGATGATGCCTGCTATGTTGCTAAAGACGAGGGCGGAAACAAAATAAAGGTCTACAGTAACGAAGAGAACCGCTTCGTTCAGCGCCGTGGCGAGATGCAGTGGATTTCCCGCTTAACCAAGGCCCTGGAAGAGGACCGCTTTATATTGTACCATCAGCCGATCATCGCCCTGGACGGGAACGAACAAAAGGCATTTAAAAGTGAAATTCTTATTAGGATGATAGATCTCGAGGATAATATAATTTCCCCGGCCTATTTTATTCCCTCCGCTGAACGGTACAACCTAATGCCGGCCATCGACCGCTGGGTAATCCAAACTGCCTTTCGCAGCTATAAACTCCTGTCGGATAAACACGGCCATGAGAAGAATCCTTACTCCTTTACCATAAATCTGTCGGCTGCCTTTTTAGCCGATGAAACTTCCCTTGACTTTTTACGGTATGAATTTCAGGAATACTCTGTGCCGCCGACGGCTTTCTGCTTTGAAATTACCGAAACTGCCGCTATTACCAACATGGACACAGCCACGCACTTTATCCGCGAGATGAAAAAAACCGGCTGTACCTTTGCCCTGGATGATTTCGGCAGCGGTTTTTCCTCTTTTAACTACTTGCGTCTACTGCCGGTTGATTATCTAAAAATTGATGGAATCTTTGTAAAAAACATGCACGAGGACAGTATTAGCCATGCAATGGTGGAGGCGATAAACAGCTTGGGACATTTTATTGGTATTAAGACCATAGCCGAGTTCGTAGCCAACGATCAAATTATTGAACAGTTAAAACAAATCGGGGTAGACTACGGCCAGGGCTACGAGCTGGGCCGTCCCGCTCCCCTGACAGAGCTGTTATAACATCCTTCCGACCAACGCGATTCTACTTACCGCACATTTTCTCCGGATCTAAAATTTCATCCGCCTCAGCCGAACTCAACACGCCCTCGTCCAAAACCACCTGCCGCACAGTTTTTCCCTCCTGAAAAGCTTTATGGGCCAGTGCTGCGGCGGAATCGTAGCCGATACGAACAGCTAGGGGAGTGATCAATGCTAAACTCTTCTCAATCGCCTCTGCGGTATGAGCCGTTGGCACTTTCACACCCCGCACACATTCGGTCTCGAACCTTCCGGCAACTCGGCTAAGCAGTTCAAGGCTGGTCAGGACTTCATGGCTTATCAGGGGCTGCATAATATTCAGCTGCAGCGGGGCATTATGAGCAGCAATACTAACGCTGGACTGCTTCCCCATAACAAATGCCGCTGCCTGAATTACCATTTCAGGGATAACCGGGTTTACCTTCCCCGGCATGATCGAGCTGCCCGGCTGGAGCTCCGGAAGCTCAAGTTCGGCCAAGCCTGCTCGCGGCCCGCTTGATAAGAGTCTAAAGTCCTGGGCAATTTTCATTAGCACCACCGCAGTTCCATTAAGCGAACCCATGAGGGCCAGCTGCTCATCCCGAGCCGATATCTGCACAAAGGGATTTGTTGAACATTTGAAGGGAATAGAGGTGTGAGCGGCTATACCTTCGGCAACCTGTTCCGCCCAGGCGGCAGAGCTGTTTAAACCGGTGCCCACTGCCGTACCCCCCAGAGGCAGCTCTTCCAGAGCCGGCAACTGCTGGGTAATCCGCACAACACTCCGCCGAATCTGCTCCGCCCAGGCGCCGAATTCCTGGCTCACCCGCATCGGTACGGCGTCCTGCAGGTGGGTGCGTCCCAGTTTAAGGCTGCCGGAGTACTCGGCTCCCTTACGCTCAAGCGCCTCAGCCAGGGAGTTGAGGCTTGTACATAAGGTGCCGGCGGCTGTTCGCGCGGCGATATTGCTGGCAGCGGGGATTACATCGTTAGAGGATTGACCGCGATTCACATGATCGTTGGGATGAATCGTCTCCTCTGCCTGCAGAAGTTCCTTCGCCCGATAGGCCAAAACCTCGTTCATATTCATATTCCAGCTGGTACCCGAACCGGTTTGAAACACATCAAGGGGAAAATGGACATCCAGCTTTCCCGTCATTACCTCCCTCGCGGCCGACTCGATAGCCGAGGCTACCTGCGCGCTCAGACTGCCTGAACGCTCATGAGCCTTTGCTGCCGATAGTTTGATTAGAGCGAGTGCATTGCGCATTTCTGGATGGATTTTAAAGGGGGATACACTGAAGTTCTGCAGGGCCCGCTGGGTATGAGCACCCCATTTAGCCCACTTAGGAACTTGTACCGACCCCATAGAATCATATTCCACTCTATATGAACTCTCTTTCACCTCAACCTCCATTTTGACAGCGCCAATTTGTTTTACCGGGCAGCTTGACAGAGCTGACTGTTCTTACTACTGTCAGTATTCAAGTATGCGTAGTAAAACCCTCAGCCCGCAACAGCTATTTCTTACCGGACTAAAACACTGCGGAAAGACCACTTTAGGCAGCATGCTGGCGGACTGCTGCGGCCGCTTATTCTTTGACCTTGACGACCTTCTCTTGCAAGCAGCCAGGCTCGACGGGTACAGCTCGGTCCGCGAACTCTATCGTACCGCGGGGTGTAAAAAGTTCCAAGAGTATGAGGCCCGGGCAGCTGAAAATGTGTGCGCTCAAAATTCTCCGCCGGAGGTCATTCTCTCTCTCGGTGGTGGAACTATCGAAAATCCGGCCGCCTTGGAAACACTACAACCTGCCGGAAGTTTTATTTACCTCCAAGTCGAGGAAGAAGTACTGTTCGAACGAATTCAACGCGGCGGCCTTCCCCCTTTTCTGATCGGAACACAGCCACCGGAAGAAATGTTTCATGACCTATGGGTACACCGACATCAGTTATACCTGAGTCATGCTGATTTGGTAGTCTCCCTTCCCAACCAGGCAGTTGAGGATAATTTTAAGCTGCTGTACACTCAGTTAAAGGAACACAATTATGTCGGGTAGCACATTCGGTACGCATTTTAAGATAACCACCTTCGGAGAATCCCATGGTGCAGGAGTGGGAGTGGTGGTGGACGGAGTTACACCCCAAATCGAAATAAGCGAGCAGGAGGTGCAGAAGGAACTGGACCGCCGTAAACCGGGACAATCACATATCACTACCTCCCGTCGGGAGAGCGACACAATTCACTTTCTTTCGGGAGTATTCGAAGGTAAAACAACCGGCACTCCCTTAGCCATGGTACTCTACAATCAGGACCATGACAGCAGCGCCTACGACCACATTAAACATGCCTATCGCCCCGGCCATGCGGATTTTACCTACCAGGCAAAGTACGGCATCCGCGACTACCGTGGCAGCGGCCGTGCTTCCGGACGGGAAACCGCCGGACGGGTAGCCGCGGGTGCAATAGCTAAAAAAATCCTGGCAAGCCGCGGTATCGTCATTACCGCATATACCCTCAAGGCGGCCGGCATCGAGTGCAGCCTTCGCGATTTCGATCAAATCGAGAAAAATCCTATGCGGGCCTGTGACCCCCACGCTGCGGCACAGATGGTAAAGCGTATCGAAGAGTTAAAAGAGTTGGGGGACAGTGCCGGAGGGGTAGTTGAATGTATCATTACCGGTCTTCCAAAGGGGATTGGAGAGCCGGTGTTTGACAAATTTGAGGCGGAAATCGGTAAGGGAATACTTTCTGTCGGTGCAGTCCGCGGCATTGAGTTTGGCAGCGGTTTTGCTGCAGCAGATATGCTGGGCAGCACCCATAACGACCCCCTTACCCCTCAAGGCTTTGCCAGTAATTTTGCCGGGGGCACCCTTGGCGGTATTACCACAGGGGAACCGTTTATTTTTAGGGCCGCAGTAAAACCAACCGCTTCCATCAGCTCTGAGCAACAGTCTATCAATGAGGCGGGAGAGGCAATTACAATCAAGACTGAAGGACGACACGACCCATGTATCTGCCCGCGAATTGTTCCGGTAATAGAGGCGATGAGTGCTGTTGTAGTTGTAGACCTGCTCAAGCGTCAGGCGGCAATGTGGGCCTAACGTTTGACCTGTACCACTATATGGATTATGCTTAAAAGTGGAAAATACAAAAGGAGATGCCCGTGAAAATCGGTTTTTTTCAGTTTGCCCCATCCATAGGAAATGTAGATCATAACCGTACAAGACTGGTCGAGGCGCTGCTCCAGACGGATGCCGATCTGCTGGTTGCTCCGGAGCTGTCAGTCAGCGGGTACTATTTTTCTTCCACCGCCCAGGCTCGGGAGCTGGCCGAGCCGATACCCGGACCAACTACTGATGCCCTGAGTGAAGCCTCCGCAAAGAGCGGCTGTACTATCGTAACCGGTATAGCTGAGCTGGCGGGGGAGCAGCTGTTTAACAGTGCTGTGGTTATCGGGCCGGAGGGTATAATCGGTACCTATCGAAAAATCCACCTCTTTAACGAAGAAAAGCTGCACTTTACTCCAGGAAGCGACGGCTTTTTCAGTTTCGACCTACAGGGAGTAAAAATCGGAGTTTTAGTCTGCTTCGATCACATGTTTCCCGAAGCTGCCCGCAGTCTTGCCCTGCAGGGAGTTCAGATTATCTGCCATCCCTCGAATCTTGTTCTGCCCGAATACGGCCAGCTTACCAGCCGGGTACGGGCATTTGAAAACCGCATGTTCTGGGTACTGACCAACCGCTGGGGAACGGAAACTGTTGGGGAAAAGTCGCTGACCTTCACAGGAACCAGCCAAGTGGTAAATCCTCGGGGGCGCATACTCATACGTGCCGAGACCGCCGGCGATGAGATTTCTGCAGTTGAAGTAGACCCGAAGGAATCCCTGGATAAGCACATCACCGAGTACAACCATCTACTGAATGATCGACGCCCCGAGTTCTATTTTACCTAAAGGCTCTGTTATAGCAGCGATTCTCAATTTGGAAGTCAAAAGACTTCCAAATTGAGACAATCGCTGCTTTTATAGAGTCTTAAACCGGATATCTGCGTTTGCTCTTTTCAATTCGTTTTCGGCAGGCGCGGATTTCATCCCCGTACTCATCAAACACATCGGCCAGCATATCTTTTAGACGGTTCATACCGAACTCCCGCTGCCCAATTTCAAAGTTCTTCGCCACCATTTTGCTTCGGTAGGCTTCATCGGTAAATACCCTGTGAATTTTTTTCAGCACCGAATCTTCAATCACCAGGTGTCCGTGCTTATCATACACATCCCGAATTTCAATATTTTCGAAACCGATCACTTTTATATCGGTTTTATAGACGAGGTAGGCAGTGGTTACTATCGGAACTCGCGCAGCAACTGCTTCTATCAGCGCATTTCCAAATCCTTCCCAAATAGGCAGATAAGTTACCAGGTCGGCATTCGCCAGCACATCCCGGTTTGAGAAGATGATCTGCCCCTTTTCGTTAAGCTGCCGTTCAGCTGCAACCCGGTCCGAAATTAAATGAAGAGATATTCCATGATACTCGGCCAGCCCGCGTATCTCATCTATATAATGGACATCCGGTTCATCCCCCTGGTACAGAGAAATTACAAAATGAATCCGTTCTTTATATTCCGGAAATTTTTTCACAAATCTTCCTATCAGCTCGACAGAATCTTCAATTCGCTTTCTGCGTACTATTCGCGTCGGCTGGACAATAAGAAGATCGTCTTTTGCAAACCCAAGTTCCTCGCGGAAACGAGCGTTGTAATCATCCATCTGCACCGCATCCTCAAAATCCTCGCAGTTTGGTATCACCTTTGGATGCACCCGCTTAATCGACCGCAGTATATGCTCGGCGTAAGATGAGATAACCACATGTTCTAAACCGGGATCTACCGGAGGCATAATTTTGCCCAGAAGCTGCTCAATGTAGTTCCGGCTGAACCGGCTGCGTTCCCACCAAAAGTCGTGATGGTGAAAAATCGTTGCCACCCGACGCCAGGTAGCGAGCTTGTAAATTGCCATTCCTCCGATAAGTGTCATCGGCATTGCATTGGTATTCTCTGCAATGATCACATCGATGGAAAGCTTTTGAATGTATTCGAAAAGCAAGTTAGAAACTTCAGTTCCCTGCTGCTCTAGGCGGTCGATAAGCTCTTCCCTTTTTTCGTCGCTTAAATGTGGCGGATTGTCCTGCAAATAAGGGAACACCAGCCGCTCATACTCCTGCTGCTCAGGACTGCCGAAACGAATCTGAGGAATGAGTATCTGCTGCTCCGCCGGTACCAGCGGCAAGGGTGCCGCATAGCGCCCGGAGAAGGTGTATATCTCATGCCCCATATGCTTGAGGAGACGAATCCACTTTTCTACTTCCAGCGAAACACCGTCGACATCGCCTAATTTTCCGCACACAATACCAATTCTAAAGGTATCCGGCACCTGTTTGGACATGGAGTACTCCTAGTTTAATGTTTAATCGATGAGTAGAGCGGCCCCATTTGACCCCGCCAGCGGGGATTCTTAGAGGACATATCTTCAGTATACAGAGGAGGGCTTAGCTGAGCTTCTTCCCGCCCCATAATTTTAAGCACATAATTGCAGACCCAGCGAGAGAGCTGCAGCACTACCATTTTGTGGCGTAAACGCCCCTGTACATCCCGGTTCAGAATATCAGGAATGGTGCTGGTGGTTACAATCTCATCTAAAGTGTTGGCGTTCAGATTCACTCGACACTCACGACTGGAGTAAAAATGGGTGACAAAAAATACAACCCTATTTGCCCCGGCTTCTTTTAACAGATTACATGCCTCCATAATCGTATTGCCGGTGCGAACCATATCATCGATTACGGCAACATCTTTGCCCCGGATCTCGTCTACGCTAATTTCTGAATTTGGCGAAATTTTTATTTCCACCTTGCGCTCATCAGATCGTTCCTTATTCATATACACAATGGGAATAGAATCCTGTTGCAGCTCTTCCCGAACTTTTTTCACAAAACTGAGGGCCCCCTTATCAGGAGCACACAAGACCAGTGAATCCTCACTGACTACATCCGAATCCTGCATATAGCTGGCAAACAGATCGGCCGGCTGCAGGTTATGGAAACAGCCGGAAAAACGGTCAAGAAAGATTTTCTCCACCGAAGCCGAATGATTGTGCACCGTAATAACCTCGTCAACTCCCGCCTCTAAAAGCAAATCCGCATACAGGCGTGCAGAGAACGGCTGGCCATCAAACTTTTTTTGATCTTCGATTGTCCGCTCGCGGGTCTCATCACCCTGATCGAGCCGTGGGCCGCGGTCCTGAGCACTGTAGAACATGTTCGGTTCAAACAGCACCACCCGCTCGGCGCCATTATCTTTGGCCGCCCGGGCTATCAGAAAGTTGCGCATGGCCAGTTCGTCCCGAGTGTTCCATCCCTGGTTTGTACTTACCAGTAATACCGTTTTTCCTTTTAGCTTATACCCAATATTGCCCCAATTCTCTTCATCTATGATAAAGCGGGGACAAAACTCGGTATTTAGAAAACTCTTCAGTGAAATTAAGTCGGAATAGTCTTCGTGCTGTCGAAGGTGATGTGCTACATCTTCTACAACCGGATTATCTGCAACTGAGCCGACTATGATTACATTGTCCATCAATAAAACTCCCAACGATCGTTAAGATTACATCTCATTCTATATTGTTTCTTGGACATTGAGAAGAATCTTTCGCCATGCAATTCTATTTTTATGAAAAATAGGCGGTATCTTGCAAAGTATTTATACTTTCGGAATTGCTGCCTTGAAGATTTTGCCGCTTTCACGTATCCTAGATAGCTATGGAAAATTCACAACCCGAAGTTGGGCCTCTGATAGTACAAGGTGACAATTCAATTCTTTTGGATGTACACAATCCGCAAGCCGAAGAAGCCCGTGCAGATCTCGGTCTGTTTGCCGAACTGGAGAAATCACCGGAGCATATGCACACCTACCGCATAACGCCCCTTTCCCTTTGGAATGCAGCCTCAGCCGGCTATACTGCGAATGAAATTTCCGAACGAATCCGTAAATGGTCCCGCTTCAGTATGCCTGAAAATGTAGACTACTTTATCAATGATACCATCAGCCGCTTCGGAAAGCTTATTTTAAGAGAGGGAAAAGATTCTAACACCCTTGAACTTCATATTACCGATCCGCTTATTCAGGCGGAACTGCAGGAATACAACCGCCTTAAGAAGTACCTTACCCCTACGGAAAATGGCTTTCTCCTTGACTTGGTGAACCGCGGAACCATTAAAAGCGAGCTTATTAAGCTCTCATACCCGGTCAAAGATGAAGCCCCCCTGAAGGAGGGAGCACCGCTTACCGTCAATTTACTGACAAAAACCAGGGACGGGTATGACTTCACCGTTAGGGGTTACCAGGAAGAGGCGGCTAGGGCATTTTACGGAAACGGCCAGCCTGGAACCGGTTTCGGCACAATTGTTCTGCCCTGCGGCTCCGGGAAAACCATAGTCGGCATGCGGGCTATAGCGCTGGCCGGAACTTACACCCTGATTCTGGCGCCGAACACCGCCGCAGTGCACCAATGGATAGACGAAATAGTAGATAAAACCGACTTGCCCCGTGAGCAGATTGGCGAATATACCGGAGATAAAAAGGAGTTCCGCCCCATTACAGTTGGTACCTACCAAATACTTACCTGGAGGCCCGACAAAGAAGGGATTTTTCCACACTTTAACCTTTTTCGAAACTATCCATGGGGATTGATCATTTATGATGAGGTGCACCTGCTGCCGGCACCAATCTTTCGGGTCACGGCAGAAATACAGGCAATTCGCAGATTAGGCCTCACGGCTACTCTAGTCCGGGAAGACGGTCGTGAGGATGAAGTATTCTCTTTGGTTGGCCCTAAGAAATACGATGTTCCCTGGAAAGAGCTCGAGGCTAAGGGCTGGATAGCTGAAGCTATTTGCCATGAAATCCGTGTTCCCCTGCCGCAGGCCAGCTCCATACCCTATGCCACCGCCGATAAACGCGGAAAATATCGTATTGCCGCTGAAAATCCCGGGAAAGACAGTATCACCCTGCAGCTGGTTCAGAACCATCACGAGGATCACATTCTGGTGATAGGACAGTACATTCAGCAGCTGACCAAGGTTGCCAAGGCACTGGGTGCCCCATTGATCACCGGAAAAACTCCCAATAAGAAACGGGAAGAAATCTATGCGGCTTTTCGGCGGGGAGAGGAACGGGTGATTGTAGTATCTAAGGTAGCCAATTTTGCTATTGACTTGCCGGACGCCTCGGTAGCTATCCAAATTTCCGGTACCTTCGGAAGCCGGCAGGAAGAAGCGCAGCGGCTTGGACGCATTCTGCGGCCAAAAGAGAACAATTCATACTTTTATACTATCGTGACCCAGCATACCGTAGAAGAACAATTCGCAATGAATCGACAGAAATTTTTAACTGAACAAGGCTATAAATATCACATAGATTTTTGGGGCAACTAATGACGAACTCTCCAACACGACAACAGATTGATGAATGGAAACGGTGCCTTTTGGACCTTCCGGACGAACTCTTTTTCTCTATTATGAAACTCTATCTGGGCGATCTTAAAACACCTTTCCATAAACCGCGTTTAGTCGATCGGATTATCCACCTTTTTTCGAAGGAGGATACCATTCAGCGAGCGGTGGCCCTCATCGACCAGCAGGATGCGCTCATCCTTACGGCGGTGGAGCTCTTAGACCGGCCCAGCCCACAGCAGATATACCAATTGTTGCAGGACAGCTACGATTATTTCAATTTTCATAACCACCTGATGAACTTGCAGGAGCGACTGATCATTTACTCCTGTTCCGATAATCCCCTTCTGCATATAAATCCGTTTCTTCACCACGACATTCGAGAGAGTGTTCTTTCTCCCGCGGCGCTTTTCCCGCCAGCCACACCATATAAGGTGGACAGCGGCCCGCCGATTTTGGCTACCGAAGAAACCCTCTGGTGTATTGCTGCACAGTTGAAAAACTATCCTGAACCTCTAAAAGCGGATGGTACCTTGAAAAAAAGAGTGGGCGATGAGCTTCAATCCATCTTCTCGACGCTTGCTGAAGATAATAAGCCCACCCAATTCTACCTGCTTATAAATGCACTCCTTAAGCTGGGAATCCTGGAAAAGGACCGCAATTCACTGCAGCTTGTTTTTGATAGGGGAATTAAATTCGGCAATAAAACACGCGCAGAACGTCTTTACTATTTATGGGCAGCTGTCTGCATCAGTTCAGATGAATCGGTGGAAGATTTTTCGGCTTCGAACACTTCTATCAATCAGTTATCCCACATCGCCGCCAGTATTGAAAACCTGTTTGCCACTGTACCGCAGGAGTATCTGTTTGAAAGGACCAGTGTCGAACGAATGCTGGTTGCAGCTGAACCTGTAACCAGTGAAAAGCCAATCGCAGAGTTGACCACCCCAACCCGGCTGATCGAGCGCCTGCAGCACATTAGAGCCCTCATCGGCAGCTCCCAGGGAATATACCGGAACCCTGCCATAGCCGATCTCCTAAACGACCAGGAAGAGAAGACCCCCTTGTTGGTACATCCCGATTTTACTATCACAGTAAAACCCCCGCTGCCCTTTGAGGTTGGCCTCTTTATCTCATCGGTGATGCAACTGAAATCATTCACCGCCTATCCCCAGTTCGAAATGACCCGCACCTCATATCTGCACGGGCGCAGCCGCTTTGCTTTTGATACCATTCAGCAGCGCTTGGATGAGCTCTCTGCTACCCCGCTCCCACAGAACATACGCTTCTCCCTCGAATCCTGGGAAAGCCACTACTCTTCTGTAGTTATGATTGAGGGGATCACTCTGTCCTTAGCTGAGCACTGGGATCATATGGTTCGTAATCACCCCGATTTTGCAGGGTACGTACTTCGTGATTTCGGAAATGGTATCTATGTGATGGATGCTTCACACCGCAAGAACTGGCAAACACTCCTTCAGGATATCGGGATTATTCCTCTTCCCCCCGTAGAGTCGGGTACTTCCAGTCAGCAGGATACTAGCGTATCCGCCGCTGCCCAGCAGTTCCCGTCTCTGTCTACCCCAGGTTCGGAAGAACAACCGAGGGTCAATTCATTTTCTACTGAAGGCTCACCCAAGCCCCCCTCGGATGCCGATCAAAAAGTATACCAGGAACTGCAAAGTGAACTGGAGCATCTTCCGCATGCAAATTCGAACCAGAAAAAAGAGCTTGCTGCCCAAATAGAAAAAAAGTTGTTTCTGTTTCCATCACAACTGCATCACACTCAAATCAGCCCTTCCGTAAACGAAGCAAGGGGCATAAACTACAGTGGAAAAGTGAGGATCATTCAGCAGGCCCTTCAAGCTGAATGGGATTTACTCGAACTGGTTGAACGAACCGCTTCCGGAAAACCTTTACGCCATCTGATTAGGCCGCAAGAGCTGCAGAAGTCAGGAAACGACCTTTTACTGCGCGGAGTAAAACTCCCAACCAATGAAGAATTAAAAGTCTGGGTGCAAAAAATCGGATACATTAAAAAATGGAAGGGATCTCTGTTTATTCAGCCTCAGGATTATAAGCAGAGCTAAACTGCTCAAATTGCAGTAGGGCCTGGGCATGGAGCATTTCACGCCCGCCGATAATTCGGCAGCCGGCATCCCCTGCCCGGCTTAAAAAACGGGTCTGCTCAGGAGCGTAAATCAGTTCGTATACTATCTCTGAGCCCTTAAACTTGTATCCCGGCAGAGGGTCAATTTCTGTATTGGGCTCCATTCCGGCACTAGTGGTCTGCACGATAAGTTCAAATTTTCCCGCACTGAGTTGGCTCTGCATAGGTTTCCAGTTCACCCCAAATTCTGCGGCCAGTCCCGCAGCCTTTTCATCGGTACGGTTTACGATGGTTACCACTAGCCCCGCCTGCACAAGTGCATATACCACGGTGCGGGCAACCCCCCCGGCTCCAATTACAAGTACATGATTTCCCACTGACAGTATATCAGTTCTCTTCAACGGTGCTAAAAAGCCCTGGTAATCAGTATTGCTTCCAACCCAGCCCTCGGAAGTCCGAATTACAGTGTTACATGAGCCAATACTCTGCACCGCCTCCTCTACCCGGTCAACTTGCTGAATAATCTTCTGTTTGTGCGGTACTGTTACGGAAAACCCGCGTATGCCTAGCTGTTCGGCCAGTCTCATAAATAGTCCGACATCATCAACCTGAAAAGGCACATAGATGGCGTTCATCCTCCCCTCAGCAAACCAGGGATTATGGAGCTGCGGACTTTTACTGTGGAGCACCGGATTTCCAATAATGCCGAAGTATACGGTGTGCGAGTTCTGCTGCGACACCCGGTACACCTCTTCTAGCTCTCGCGGACTAGTCTGACCCGGGGCTCCGGAACGCTCACCGGCGGAACAGAAAGTCAACATAGAACCGCACAGCTGCGGTGCTACCCGGCTAAAGAAACCGAAAGCCCCCATTCCAAGCACAATTTTGTTTTTGATACGAAAGGTCTCCCGGGCGATTCGAATGAGTTCAAGTACATCCTGCGATGAGCTTGGGTAACAGGCTATCTTGGGTATCTCTCCTACCGCGGCAATTTCTTCTATCAATTCCGTCATGGAAGCCGGTACACCCTGAAAATCATGGAGCGATCGAATCACCTCAATACCCAACTCGTCTGCTCTCGCTTCCACACCGGGAGCAGTCACCCCCCTCTCTATATCTACATGCGTGATTCCGGGGCATAGCAGCTGCTCTAACAAGTTCAAACGCTCAGCCTCGCTCAACTCCGTTTTTTTGCCGCCATCTTCTTCACGACGAAAAGAAAGAATAACAACGGAAAGAGATGCTTCGCAGGCGGTATCAACGAGCGAGGTAATAAAACCTTTGTTTCGTTGCAGGCAAAGATCAAGACGTATTTCGATAGCATCAAGCCACTGAGAGTTATTCCGGATATTCCGCAGTTTATCTGTGTCGGAATCCGCCGTAAGTGTTAAACAACGAAGCATACCTACCTCCCCTATTGTGTACGGTTTTGGAGGTCGCGCATTTTGCGCCTCAGCGTCTGATCTTCCGGATTAAGAGCTATCGCCTGACGAAGATAACGGATAGCCTTATTGTATTCGCCTGTCGATCCATACAGCTCGGCTATTTCAATCAGAGCATTGACATTCTGCACATTCTCCAACAGTGAAGACTGCAGATACTGCAGTTTAATCGATTGATCCTGCACCAACCGAGCCCGAAAATAGAGCAATACGCTTCTGACTTCCGATTGGCTAGCCTCGTTTACCCGGCGATCTACGTACTCGACAGCTTCCTGCTGATAACCACTGTCCAGCAGCTGATTCAGATATGTGCGTACAGCTATCGGATCATCAGGAAATTCTTCGGAGAGGCTACGGGCATAACGAACTGCAGTCTGCGGTTGGTCGAGGGCGTCGTACACCCGGACCGCCTTTCGCAGCAGTGAAACCGTTTGCCGAACCTCAAGCAGCTTTTCCAGGTAGTCCTCAGCTGCCGACCAGCGTTCAAGCTCTATCGCCGTATCAAGCAGGGATGAAACTATCGAAAGGTTTTTAGGGTCCTGCTCCAGACGCTGCTGGAAATGCTCAAAGGCCGCTTCCCGTCTTCCTAGCTGAATAAGAAGTTCTCCATAAAGAGCCGAAAAACGTTGAAATTCAGGATACTCCTGCATACCTCTCTCCGCCAGTACCAAGGCCTCCTCATAGCGATCATTTCGGATCATAGATTGCACTTTCACCAGTAAGGTCTCGGGGGTTTCTCCGGATCGCTTTTCAACCACCGCGGCAATACGCCCGGCCTGTTCATATTTTCCCTGCAGTTCGAGCAACTGTACACGTTTCTGCAGAAAAACTGTCTGATCGGGAAATTGAATGATGGCGTTTGAAAGCAGCCTATCCGCCTTGTCAAGATCACCGGCCTGCAAATACACATTGATCGCCCATTGAAGCACATATCGCTTTTCGGGAAATTCAAGCTGCAGCTGTTCCACATGGGGTAAAGCAGCTTCAGGATTGCCTTGCGCATAGTAAATCCTGACCAAGCCAAGCCGTGCAGGGTAACATGAGCCATCGTTTTCCAATACCCGCCGATATAATTCCTGAGCTTCCTGGTACTCTCCTTCAAATTCCAGATAGTACCCATGTAGATAGAGAGCCAGCATAGAGTTGGGATTGATTTGCACCATATAGCTGGTTACCTCGCCGGCTCGTTCCCGCTGCTCAGGGGAGCTGCTGGTAAGTACCGCGACGGCCGAGGCCAGCGAGGAGAGAAAGGTCGTTTCCTCCTGAGAAATATCCGGAACTCGCCCCTGGTCAACAGCCTCAAACAAACGCGGATAGATGCTGCCGCTGGGAGGTCGGTTCGGTTCTGCACCGTATTCCAAATAGGGATAGACAAAATGATAAAGACGGTTAGCCACAAAGGCCAATTCCGATCCTGCCTCGCTGTTGTGTAAGTTGAATGAGTAAAGTGTGTTTAAGGCTATATCTAGTGAACGGGGAGTACCCAGAGTGATATTTGAGCGTACATCCTGCAGAATAACTCCCCGCTGCTGTATATCTCGCCGGAGGTCTGTATCGACCTCTTGGGTTGTTGCGTCTCCTGCGCAGCCGAATACAAACAGCATACATGTAGCGACTGCCAACGCTATCCCAACTCCTCTATGGAACCCGGCTCGCATCATTTTTTTATTCTGCTCAATCCATGTGAGCAATTATCGCATCGGCAAATTCACTGCTCGAGACTTTTGTCGATCCTTCCATCATGCGGGCAAAGTCATAGGTTACCTGTTTGTCCCTTATCGCACCGGTCATTCCTTTTTCGATTAAATCAGCCACTTCATTCCAACCCAGATATTCAAACATAAGCCGCCCGGACAGAATCAGAGAACTGGGATTGACCTTGTCTTGTCCCGCGTATTTTGGAGCGGTTCCGTGGGTCGCCTCGAAAATTGCATGTCCGGTTTCAGAGTTGATGTTTGCGCCCGGTGCAATTCCAATACCGCCCACCTGCGCTGCAAGTGCATCGGACATGTAATCCCCGTTCAGATTCATGGTAGCAATTACATCAAACTCATCTGCTCTGGTAAGTATCTGTTGTAAAAATGCATCTGCAATAGCATCTTTTATCAGGATTTTTCCCTCGGGCACATTACCGCCGCACTCTTCCCAGCTTACTACCTGGTCAGCATATTCCCGCTTTGCTAACTCATAACCCCATTCACGAAAGGCGCCTTCGGTATACTTCATAATGTTTCCCTTATGTACCAGGGTCACGCTTTTACTATCATGCTCAATCGCGTAATCAATAGCCGCACGCACCAAACGCTCGGTGCCGGTCCGGCTAATGGGCTTAATGCCGATTCCCGAATCAGAGCGTATCTCCCACCCAAACTCTTCTTTTAGGAATTTAATCAGGGTTGCGGTTTGTGCTTCTCCGGCCTTCAATTCCAAACCCGCATATACATCTTCAGTATTCTCACGGAACACCACCATATCAACCTTCTCCGGCTGCTTTACCGGCGAGGGGATACCCGGGTAGTGTTTTACTGGACGCAAACAGACATACAGGTCAAGCTGCTGTCGCAGAGAAACATTTAAACTGCGAAACCCGCCGCCAACGGGTGTGGTAAGGGGGCCTTTAATCGCAACCAGATACTCTCGTATAGTATCCAGAGTATCCTTCGGAAGCCACTCACCGGTTTTGTTATAGCCCTTTTCACCGGCATACACCTCTTTCCACTGCACCCCGCGCTTTCCGCCATAAGCTTTTTCCACTGCTGCATCAAAGACCTTACGTGATGCCGGCCAAATATCCACACCAATCCCGTCACCTTCAATATACGGAATTACCGGTTGATCAGGAACCTGCAATCCCTGTTCAGTTTTCATTATTTTATTAGTCACTTGTATCCCCCTTTCACTGAAAAGTGAGTGTACCAAAACCTGACCTTCTTGCAAACCCTTAAAGGCTATGTTATTATCGCTATACTAAAATGAAAAAGCAGATATTTTCCGTCACCTCAGTAATAACAACGGTACTTACAGCAGCAACATTCTTATTAGGTTGCCCTACATCCAGCACAGAGGTATCCCCTTCAAACCGCTACTTTATTGTCGGCACTTCGGATCAACAAAAAGAGCTGAAGCTTTTATTTCATGATCTCGATACCCAGACCGACAACCCTGAAAGTCGGTTCATAATAATTCAGGAAATTACTAAAAAATTACGAGCAGCAGACAGACCGAATTTACTCAATCTATTCTTAACAACTTATGTGGAAAATCACAAAACAGATCCCTACAACGGATACTACCTGTTGATTGTAGCTCAGAATTATTTAAGTGAAGGGGCCGAACCATTTGCGGTTCAGTACTTTGAGCGCATATTAAAAAACCATACTGACCTTGAAGTGAATGGAACCACCGTCCACTTTATCTGTCTAAAAAATCTCATCCGCCTGGTGGATGAACCTGAATTAAAAGTAGATTACTATAAAAAATTGATCTCCCAATTCAGTGATAAAATCGACAATGGCCCCACTTATTATTTTTTGGCCAAAACCTATGAAGAATTAGGCGAATGGGACCTCGCAATACAAGCCTATCGTAATTTTCTCGGTCATCCGGAGGCCAAGGTAGCCGGAGTTCCCCATGCACATGAGCAGGTACGCTCAATGATAGAGTTTTATGACTATCCCAACAAAAACTGGACCATGGAAAGCCTGGATGACCTGGTAAAAACAATTAAGTATGCAATGTGGACTCGTAACTCCCGCACGCTTACCCGCTACCGTGCCAAGGTTAATTTCTTCGCTATTTCATGGGAGGAAGCGCCTACCGAGGCGAATCAGAACTTTCTTTCCGGTTTAGGTGGTTTTATGGGACAGAGAATTCACTATAATAATGAACTTGACCGTGATTCCAATACCCGTGAAGCCTATCTCCGAACGTGGGGATGGTCATATCGTATCAAAACCTGGTATCTTTATTTTCGCAGGGTCCATTTTCCAGCTGATCCGGAGATTCATGGTCAATGGGAATGGGCGGGTATCTACTTTGGTGAAAAACCGTTTACCGGAACTGATACGCCTTAAGACTGGGGCTTACAGAGTCGATAAGTGAAGAGAGATGAATACAATAAGCAAAATTACTACTGTTTCTCTGTTGCTCGGCCTTCTTTTCTGTAGTGCCGGATTAAATGCGGCTGTCAACTCTCTTACAACCGGCACCGGAGAGCTTGAAAGCAGCAGCCGGGTAGACTGGCAAAAGGGCACTTTCATTCTTACAGTCAGCTACCGCGCCAATCAGAGAGAATCTCCCTTGCCTAAACAACGCTCGAAAGCGGAGGCTGCCATCAGCCGTCAACTTCCCACTCTGTTCGTAGAAGAAATATCAAAGTTGATAATCGACTCCCGCAGAAGCATAGCTGAGGCTATTGTGAAGTCCCCAACTCTAGCCGCCGAATTACAGAAGCTGGCAGCCAATGGAAAGGTCATCTCTTCGCATTTCACCAACGATTTTTTTGAGTTCCAACGCATCTATCATTATGCCCTCTATCCCCAAATTGTCTCGTTATTTATCACCCATACCCGCAGCAGCTCGCAGACAGAGGAGCTCACGTATGTGGCCGGCGGCCGCTATTCCGGTATTGTAATATATGTAAATGATCCTCTTGAAATTTTTGGAAGCCACACTAAGGGCAGCCTGAAGCCGGCACTTTTTCCAAGAGTTTATAATGAAAGTACTGATCTTCTGATTGATATGCGAATGCTTGACCCGGAGACCTTAAAGGCAAAGGGAATGCTTCGCTATTATCACACATCCCAGTTGGATGCAATTCAATCGCGGGTTGGCGAAGTACCCTTGTACGTGCATGCGACTGCTCTGTTCGGTGTGCATTCTACCGACCTGATTGTCTCCCAACGAGCAGCTCGAAAAATTAAAGCGAGCCGGCGCACCCTCTCACTGATTAAAGAAGGAAAGATAGCAATAGTCTCAGAAACCCAACCGCGTTGACTTTACCCCCCTTTCCGGGCTATATATCGTAAAGGGAGGTTCCAATGCTTTGTAGAAAAAATTACTTCAAAAAATACTATATATATCTCCTCGCCATGGTGGGAGCTTTGCTTTTTAGCACATGCTCGGGGGGTGCAATTGGTTATGGCGTGGTACTTCTCTCTCCCGACACCAATGCTATAGAAACCGGAGCCCTCGTAGAAATCAAAGAGGAGTCCGATATTAATGATACCTACACCGTAGGCTACCCCGATTCGCAGGAAACCTATGAAATTGACAGATGGCGCGTGGAGGCTTTTGAGGAGAGGAGTGCCGCTGCATCACGGGCCGAAGAATATGAACAATTCAAAAATTTGTTTGCCCGTAATTTGCGGGATGGCCTGGCAATCCGGGAGCAGCCTGACATTAACGCTACTCGGGTGTATAAGCTACGTAAAAACCAAGAGTTAAAGATAATTAAGCAGACTGACAAGCAAGAGCAAATCGGAAATCATAACGGAACCTGGTATAAGGTAATGACCAAAGACGGAACTCAAGGATACTCCTTCGATTACTATCTGAATATCTTTGACATCACCGCCGAGCCTGAAGAACAACAGGGACCCGATCTTACCCAACTTCGCGAAACCCTTGAGAAGAGCTTTCATCCGGAAAGCTTTAAGGAAATGCAGGAGAAGCAGCAGATTGATTTGGAACGCTTCAGCACTGAATACGGCTTATTCAGCGATATGGATAAGCAGTCTATTACCATCCGCCTTTATAATAATACTTACTCTTTTAAATATGATGAGATAAAACGAATAAATGAGAAGCGCTATGCATTTATACCCAGTGAGCTTGAATTAATTGTTCGGTCTGAGGATAGGATTCAGGCAATATTCAGCCAAGAAGATAAAACCTATGACCCGGTTTTTATACACATGACGAATGAAGAAATCGCCGAGATACGTGAAAAGGAACAGGAACGGCGGACGAAACTGTATGACGAATTACTAAACAGTGGACCTCTGTTCACTAGTAATGCGTATGGCGAAATTGAGTTCATGGAAGATAGACAGTTCGTATGGCGCCGTCTGGAGCGTTTGGTACCGTCTATAGTGCCATTCAGCTCCTATCGTGAAGGTAGAGTGAGTCTGGAGTATTTTCTATCTGGCGAACTCAGGCCCAGCTACACGGGGGTACTTGCATTTGAGTTTGACCAGGACCCTTCAACTCCGGTCTTTTTTCTGTATACCCTAGAGGAGAATGCTCTTCGTCTTGAGTATATACCTGAACGCACTATTGAAGAGAAAGTTGTACAGCAGCGCAGCTCTTCGCGACTTATTATGGCTTTCTTCGGACAATCTCCTGATTCTTTCTAAACAACTATGAAAACAATCCAAGCTTCAGATATTCAGCTCGCTTTTAGCGATCGCACCGTTCTAAAAAACGTTCAACTCACTCTTACCACAAAAAGCCGTGCCGCCCTTACCGGGGGAAATGGAAGTGGTAAGTCAACATTGATGAAAATCATCAGCGGTGATATGCACCCCGATATGGGGACCATTGCAGTTCAGAAGGGAACTAGGGCTTCTTACTTACCGCAGAGCGGAAAGAAGTTCTCCGGAAGCTCCCTGTATCAGGAATCCGAAACCGCTTTTTCCGACCTACATCAACTGGTAGAGGAGAAAGAGCAGATTGGAACCCAACTCAGCAAGGTAACCAGTGAGGATAAATATACCCGTAATCTGCTTGAACGGCAGCACGACATTGAAGAACGCCTCCTGACAACCGATTATTACAATCGGGAAAAAGAAATTGAACAGGTATTATTAGGGCTGGGCTTTACACGAGCTGATTTCAGGAAAAACTGCGAACAGTTTTCCGGAGGCTGGCAAATGCGTATTGCCCTCGCAAAGATACTGCTTGAACACCCCGACATTCTGCTGCTGGACGAACCGACTAACTACCTCGACCTGGAAGCCCGCAACTGGCTGGAAGATTTTCTGCGAAACTACCAGGGGGGCTTTCTAATTGTATCTCACGACCGCTTTTTTCTTGATAGTACCGTCGATGAAACCTACGAACTTTTTATGGGAAGCCTGCGCCGCTATCCCGGTAACTACTCAGCCTATCAAAAGCGAAGAGAACAGGAGATTATCGAACTCCAACAGCAATACGAACGGCAGCAGGAAGAGATAGCCCGAGTCAACGCCTTTGTACAGAAGTTCCGCTATAACGCCTCGAAAGCAAGCCAGGTGCAGAGCCGCATTAAATACCTTGAGAAGCTTGAACCGATTGAGCTGCCCCAGCATATGCAGAAAATACATTTTTCCTTTCCCCCAGCCCCCCACTCCGGAAAGAAAGTACTCGAGTTAAAGGACATCAGTAAATCCTACGGTCCCAACACGGTGTTGAACGATCTTTCCCTTGAGGTACAGCGGGGTGAGAAGCTGGTGGTAACCGGTGTAAATGGTGCCGGAAAATCAACACTTCTGAGAATCATAGCCGGTGTAGATTCCCAGTACCAAGGTGAAGTTCGTTATGGCGCGGGAGTAACCGCAGGTTTTTTCTCGCAGGAACAGCGCGAACTGGAAGAGAATCCTCGTTCTATTATCGATCTCTTTGAAGCCGAGGCACCCACAGAACTGGTCCCCAAACTGCGAAACCTGTTGGGGGCATTTCTATTTCAGGGTGATGATATATACAAGCCCATCAAGGTGCTCAGCGGAGGTGAACGCAGCCGTATAGCCTTGCTGCGGCTGCTTCTGCAGCCGCATAATCTGCTCATCCTCGATGAGCCGACCAACCACTTGGATATTCACTCGAAGGACGTGCTCCTCGAAGCTCTTAAGAAGTACGCCGGCACCTTAGTATTCGTATCCCACGACCGCTACTTTATAGAACACCTGGCTACTCGGGTCTTGGAGCTGGGTACTGAAGGCCCCCGAAACTTTCCCGGTGACTATCAGTACTACCTGTATCGGCTTGAACAAGAGGCGGCACAGGGCGAGCATTCCGAGCGCACCGTGGAATCCTCTACGACTGCTCGACAAGCAACAGCTTCTTCTTCCGGTTCTTCTTCCGGCATGAGCAATGGTGGGTACGAGGAACTTAAGCAGCAGAAAAAGCGCCTGAGAAAACTGGAATCGGAAGAGCAGAAGTTAGTTGAGATGATGGATGAGCTTGAGCAGGAACACAATCGTATCCAGACCGACATGGCCCTGCCCGAAGTTTATTCACAGGCAGAAAAAATTACGCAGCTGCAGAGACGATTGAACGAAAATGAACAGGAACAGGCCCAACTTTCCGGACAATGGGAAGCAATTGCCCTGGAAAAAGAATCACTGGCCAAGGAAACTCAGGATCGCTGATGAAGTATACCAAACGCAACCGGCCGATACTGGTAAAAATGCTGTTTCTCTCGCTACTGATAGGCACTTTTGCATGGGACCTCCTTGAACGGCTGCTTAGCTACGCGGAGATGCCCTTGCACATTGCAATTGGACCGGTTGGTTTTGATCTGCTGGTCATTTCCTGCTATGTGTATCTGAATCCGGGGACACTGTTTGGAATTGCAGCAGCAATCGTTCTATTCAGGAGGTTATAATGCCTAGCCTTGTTTTAGCTTCAAGCTCCCCCCGCAGGCAGGAACTTTTAGCTAATCTCGGACTCCCCTTTTCGGTGGCCCCCTCCGAGTATGAGGAACAGTTTGACCACCGGCCGCCCCGAATCCAGGTGCTTTATTTAGCTCAGCAGAAAATTGCGCACTTGCTTAGCCATTCTCCCGAACACAGGGGCGCTTTGATCCTCGGGGCCGACACCTGCATCGATGTGGACGGGAGGATCTTCGGCAAACCCTCGAACCGTCAAACCGCACGCAGATATCTTCAGCAATTAGGGGGTCGCTCCCACAAAGTTATCACAGCCCTATCCTTATGGGACGGACCAGCTGGAGTATTCCTCAACGAGGCCGAAACCACCACTATACATTTTGCAGCTCTCAGTTCCCGTGAAATTGAGTGGTACCTGAATACTGAAGAGTGGCAAGGAGCAGCCGGCGGATACCGCATTCAAGGCCGGGGGGGCCTGTTTGTAAACCGTATTGAGGGATGCTACTTTAATGTCATGGGGTTGCCAATTCACCGTTTTTATGGCATGTTACAAACTCAGGGATACGACTTTTTTGAACTCGTATCCCCGTAATCTTCCACCGTTAATGGTGAGAAATAAGAGAAGGACCGACGGATGCATAGAGCGAGGTACGTCGTACCTCAGTGCTGACCGTCCATTTTGAAGGAGGACTCGCTTGTCTGTAGTAACAATGAAAAGCCTGCTTGAATCAGGCGTACATTTTGGCCACCAGACCAAACGCTGGGATCCCCGTATGAAGAAGTATATCTTCGCCGAACGTAACGGGATCCACATTATCGATCTGCAAAAGACCATCGTCTCAATTAAAGAGGCGTACGATCTTATCCGTGAACAGGTAAAAGCCGGTAAATCGGTACTGTTTGTCGGAACTAAAAAACAAGCCCAGCAGGCTATTGAGCGCGAAGCTCAACGCTGCGGTATGTTTTACGTAAGCAACCGCTGGCTTGGCGGAATGCTGACCAACTTTTCTACCATTAAAAAATCTATTCACCGCCTTAAAAAAATTGAGAAGATGGAGATTGATGGTACTTTTGAAAGCCTCACCAAAAAAGAGGTTTCCCGTCTTAATAAAGAACGACAACGCTTAGAGAAAAACCTGGGCGGTATTAAGGATATGAAGGAATTGCCGGGAGCAATCTTTATCATCGATACCCGCAAAGAAGCTATTGCAGTAGCCGAGGCAAAACGAATGGGCATACCAATCGTTTCAGTGGTGGACACAAACTGTGACCCCACCGATATTGATTACCCAATTCCCGGCAACGACGATGCTATTCGTGCAATAAGCCTGTTTACTAAGGTAATTGCCGATGCAGTAATCGATGCGGATAATGAAATCGGCATTCAGATTATTGAAACCCTGCAGGATGAAGATGAAACCGAACAAACCCAGGAGAAACCTCAAAAGCAGGAAGAAGAGCAACAGTTTGAGGACTTTGAAACGGTAAGTGTCGGCGAAGTAGTTAAGGATAGTTCGGAAGAATCTGAGGCAGAAGCTCCTGAAGCAGAAGCGAACTTCTCCGCCGAAGAATACTCGGACTACACCCCCGAGTCGCAGGAAAAGAAAGCAGAAAAACCTGCGGAGCCCGAAAAAACGCTGGCTGAAGAGACTGAAAAAGAGCTGTTGGAAGAAGAGGACAAACTCTTCGAAGAGTAGATTATAATCGAGTTTCGCATGCCGCTACGCGGCAACCGAAACAACGAAAATAGAAGGAGATTAACGTGGAAATTAAAGCTGCCGACGTTAAAAAACTACGCGATAAAACCGGCGCCGGAATGCTGGATTGCAAAAAGGCCTTGAAAGAGGCGGAAGGTGACTTTTCGAAAGCCGAAAAGTACCTCAAAGAGCTTGGGCTTCCCGCCGCTGCGAAACGCAGCGGCCGAGCTACCAATGAAGGTCGAATATTTACAAAAATCGGTGATTCAATGGCAACTGTACTTGAGCTTGCCTGCGAGACGGACTTCGTTGCCCGTAATAAAGATTTTATTGCACTGGGTGAAGATATTGCCGAAACCATCCTTGCAAAGGGCCTTGCAGAGAAGACCCCTGAGCTTGATGAAAAAGTGAAGGATACCATCAGCACCATTAAAGAAAACATGGAGCTGCGCCGCTTCACCACTATGCCTATTGCCAAGAATGAATTGGTGAGTGCATATACCCACGGAGAAGGTACAATTGGTGTTCTGGTAAAATTCGAGTCTGATACTCCTTCGGTGTTAGAAAATGATGCTGTCAAAGAGTTTGCCTTCGATTGCGCCCTCCACATTGCGGCCTTTAATCCGCTCTTTCTCGACAGAAACAGTGTGAATGCCGCTTATAAGGAAGAACAGGAGGCCATTTTTCGTAAACAGGCGGAAAACCTCGGCAAACCCGAAAAAGTAATTGATGGAATTGTAAAAGGCAAAATGAACAAGCATTTTGCAGAAAACTGTCTGCTTGATCAGGGGTTTGTAAAAGAAGAAAAAGTGAGTGTCGCTAAAAAGATGGAAGAAATTGGCACACAGGCCGGCGGAAGTCTTAAGCTTACTAATTTTGTGTACTACAAAGTTGGTGAGGAATCATAATTTCCAATTCTAATATGACCGCTCGCGAATAATTCTACGGGCGGTCTTTTTATAAGGAAATATAAGGAGTAAAGCATGCAAACTACAATAAAAGATGCTGAAAGCAGAATGAAAAAGAGTGTTGCAGCGCTGGAAGACGATTTCAATTCGATGCGTACTGGAAGAGCCTCAGCCTCTCTGTTTGAGCGAATCAAAGTAAATTATTACGGTCAGCCTACCCCCCTAAGTCAAGCTGCAACTATTTCAGTACCCGAAGCCCGACTGGTTGTAATCCAGCCTTGGGATAAAAGCCTTCTAAATGAAGTTGAAAAGGCAATTCAGAAATCGGAGCTTTCAGTTAATCCCAATAACGATGGGAAGGTTATCCGGATTCAAATTCCCCCCTTGACTGAAGACCGCCGTAAAGAGCTGGTAAAGTTCGCCAAAAATACCGCAGAACAGAGTCGTGTCGCTATCCGTAACATACGACGAGATGCGAATGACGATCTTAAGAAAAAAATGAAAAACGGCGACATCAGTGAAGATGAAGAAAAACGTGGAACTGATGAAATTCAGAAGATCACTGATAAACATATTGAACAAATTAATTCGCTCCTCGAGGTGAAAGAACAGGAGATAATGGAGGTATAGTGGCTATCGAAAGTCATTCTCCGCATAAATCTTCTAACCTGCCTCAGCATATCGGGATCATAATGGACGGTAATGGCCGCTGGGCTGAACAACAGGGAAAACCGCGAACCGCTGGACACAGCAGTGGAACGGAAGCTGCAAAACGGATAATAAAGGCGGCCATCGATTTAGGAATCTCCTATATCACCTTATACACATTTTCCACTGAGAACTGGAGTCGTTCAACAAAGGAAGTTAATTTTTTAATGAAGCTTCTGCGGCAGCATTTGCGCCGGGATTCTAATTTTTATCATTCATATGAAATTAGAGTGTTGCATGCCGGTTTACTGGAAGGACTACCACAGGAAATTCAAAAAGAGCTACTGCATGCCCAAGAGACCACCCGAGAATATAAGGCCATAACCGCTATTCTAGCGATTAATTACGGTGGCAGAGATGAAATTGTGAGGGCGGTAAATAAATGGCGCAAAAATGCAGCTGATCCGGAACAGGAAATTACTATTGAAGAAATAAGCTCTCATCTTGATAATCCGGATGTTCCCGATCCCGATCTTATAGTGCGTACAGCCGGGGAGATGCGACTGAGTAATTTTCTGCTCTGGGAAAGTGCATACGCCGAATTTTATTATTCATCCAAACTGTGGCCCGATTGGGAGTATGAAGATCTGGCTGAAGCAGTTGAACACTATCAAACACGAAAGCGAAAATTTGGCGGTACTATATGAGTAATTTTGGACAGCGACTACTTCTTTTTATGATAGGCCTGCCTCTTCTCCTGGCTGTTGTCATTTTATTTGATCGATTTATGCATGCCGGATGGGCAGTTTTGGTAATAGTCGTCACTTTCTTAGCCGCCCGTGAGACAGTTAAGCTGTTTACTCCCGGAATGCCATCGTTTTATTTGTGGTTAGTACCGATTCTTTCAGCGGGACTGCCCCTGGTGGTATATGCGGAGCTTATTCTAAGCTTATCCTTTTCCCTGCTAAGCCCTCTTTTGATAGTGAGCATCAGCATCATCCTTATATCAGAACTTTCTCGGTGGAAAGCCGAACAGCCGGAAAAATACAGCCAGAATTCTATCGGATTGATAAGCGCGGTTATTTACCCGGGTTTCTTTCTAGTTTTTACTATCCGTTTTTTGGAGTTTGAGTATCCCCTGGCGGTGATATTACTCTTTTTACTGGTAAACTTTAGTAACGATACTTTTGCATATATCTTCGGCAAACTATTCGGCAAAAACTCACCCCATGTAGTTCCAGTCAGCCCGCGGAAAACAAGGATCGGTTTCTTAGGCGGATTTCTGGGTTCACTGCTCACCGGCTCGGTGTTCTACCTGATTGCTCCCCACATTTTCACTGCAGACCTTTTCTTCCTGCTGCCGTTTTTCTTCACTATAGGCTTATGCGCCGATATCGGAGACTTAATTGAATCGGCATATAAACGTAGTGCAGCAAAAAAAGACTCCGGCTCTTTAATGCCCGGTCGCGGCGGATTATTGGACTCAATAGACTCTCTCCTTTTCAGCGCCCCGTTTTTCTATTATATTGGTATAATACTGCTGAAATAGGAAATGCAATGACGATAAAACGTGTTATTATACTCGGTGCAACCGGCTCGATTGGTCTTAACAGTTTCGATGTAATCAAGAACCTGGGCTCATCTTTTCAGATTGTCGGGGCCGCCTGTCACGCAAATGTAGATGAGTTGCTCAGACTTGCTGAAGAGTTTCAAGTTCCAAACCTGGCAGTCAGCAGTAAAAGAGTCGACAATGGCCGAATTACTTTCTCCGGCCCAAATGCAATTCAATCCCTTATAATGGAAACTGAAGCGGATATTGTTATTAACGGTATCGCCGGCTCACCAGGCCTCATGCCCTCTGTATGGAGTCTTCAACGCGGCTTCGATCTTGCCCTGGCGAATAAAGAAACGATCGTCATGGCCGGACCGCTCATCCGCAGTTTGGCTGCAAGAACCGGAGCGCAAATCCTTCCTGTAGACTCGGAACACTCGGCCATCTTTCAACTCCTTCGCCGTGAAAAACCGGATGAAATAGAAAAAGTGGTGATAACCGCTTCGGGTGGGCCCTTTCGCAATACTCCTCTGTCGGAGTTCCCTGCGCTGACCCTTGAAGATGCCCTTCAGCACCCGACCTGGGATATGGGAAGCAAAATCACCATCGATTCAGCTACAATGGGAAATAAAGGGTTAGAAGTAATTGAGGCTCATCATCTGTTCGATCTTGACACCGAACAGATTCAGGTGCTCATCCACCCACAGAGCTGCGTTCACTCGCTTATTAAAACAGTTGAAGGCTCATATTACGCACAGATCAGTCATCCGGACATGCGTATTCCAATTCAGAATGCCCTCACCTATCCCCGGCTGGCAGCCTCTCCCTTCGGAGACCTTGATTTAGCGGATACCGACTTAAGTTTTCAACATCCCGATCCACAACGGTTCCCCCTTCTTCAGAGCGCCTTTCAGGCTATCCGCTACGGCGGGGCTTATCCTCTGGCTTATAACGCGGCAAATGAGGTTGCGGTAAAAGCCTTTCAAGAACTAAAAATTCGTTTTGTCGATATAGCAGCGGTGGTAGATGCAACCCTGCAAAAGGACTGGTCAGTAACTTTTACTGATTTTTCACACATTTTAGAAACCCACTCACGGGTATGGACCCAGGCAGAAACAGAAGTTCTGCAGTATATGGAGCATAATTGATGATACTCACTATCATTTTAGGAATTGTAGGCCTTGGAGTTGTTGTATTTGTACATGAACTCGGTCATTTTGTGGTGGCCAAGGCCTCGGGCATCACCGTTGAGGCTTTTTCCCTAGGCTGGGGAAAAGTTCTCTATCATCGTAAATGGCGCGGTACTGATTACCGTATAAGCCTGCTGCCGATCGGCGGATACTGTAAGATGAAGGGAGAGGAGCTGTTTCGTAAAGCTATTGCCGAAGACTCCACCCAGATTCCCCACGAGGAGGGTTCACTGTTTTCTGTTTCCGTGTGGAAACGTATGCTCACCTATGCCGCCGGCCCATTTTTTAATCTTTTATTTGCGGTGCTGGTACTATCGATAATCTGGTTTAACGGTTTCACCATCAATACTTACGAGAATAAGATCGTACTTCTCTCGGACTACCCCAGCCTCTTCTCCGATACTACCTACCCGGCCGACGAGGCGGGGCTGAGAACGGGCGATGAAATAGTTGCTATTAACGGTGAGGAGGTTGAAACCTACACCGACATTCAGCAAAAAATTGCCCCTTCACCGCGGGAAACTCTCCCGTTAACCGTAGAACGCAATGACCGACGCATCAACCTGAGTATTACTCCTGAGCTAAACCGTGATACCGGAGCCGGTCGTATCGGTGTAGCTGCCTGGATAACACCCATCATTGGACAAGTGAAAGACGGCAGCAGTGCCCAGAACGCAGGACTACAGGAAGGCGATCGACTGGTCAAAGTAAACGGAACTCCAGTCCCCCACTCGCTTGCACTGCATGCAGTTATGAGTGATCAACCATCAAAGCTTGATATTACATTTCAGCGAGGCGGCACTACTCGAACCACCGAAGTAATTCCTTTTTACGACGAAAATGGCAATGCCGACCTAGGTATTCGTTTTCGCGGCATTACCCATTCAAGCCCGCAAATGAATCCCCTTCAGGCAATTGCCAAAGGAACCCGGGAAACATTTAAAACTTTTGCCCTTACCATCAAAGGAATCGCCCTTCTTTTTTCCGGGGTGGATGTCCAAAAAGCAGTATCCGGGCCGGTACGCATAACCTACATGGTTGGTGAGATCGCCACGGCAGGATTCGCCCAGGGTATCGGGAGCGGCTTTGTAAATCTGTTCCGTTTTTTAAGCTTATTGAGTGTAGCCCTGGCGTTTGGAAATCTACTGCCGATTCCTGCCTTAGACGGAGGATTAATAGCATTATCGGTGGTTGAAGCGGTGAAAGGAAGCAGCGTAAAACCCAAGACCTTTTACCGATATCAAACTATAGGATTTGTATTTATTCTCTTGATACTATTCCTAACCACCTTTAGCGACCTCTCCTATCTTTTTTCTCAGTAAAGGAGTATAGTAAGCATGAAACGTGATATAGTGTGTCATTGTGGAAATACAATGCAGCGGGATCTTCCGGATACAATCGACCTATCGGAGGAACCCCAGTTTATTCAGCAAATTCTTGAAGGTGCTTTTATGCAGGTAACATGTGATTCTTGCGGGAAAATACTTAAACCGGAATTTCCTGTTCACTTTTTAAATATAAAAATTGCTGACCAATTGCTGGACCTTGATTACCTTCCCGAACTTGAACGCAGCCGGTATTTCCGCGATAAAATAGAAACTAGCGCTCAGCGAGTCGCTATCGGCTACCCGGAACTACGTGAAAAAATGCTTGTTTCAGCCCAAGGCTTAGATGACCGAGCTTTGGAAGTCCTTAAATTTTTACTTTTAGAAAATGCTCTTGACCACGACTTGAGCGACCATTCCTTCAGCGATCTTTCAATTATCCTCAATGCAGTAGAAGAAGATAAGCTTACTTTCTATATTTATGGCCTCAAGGAAACAGAGGTTGCCGTACCAAGGGTATCACTAGAGCTGTACCACAAAGTAGTTGCCGGCTTATCAGATCGACTGGACACTGAATTGTATGCGGAAATTGTAAGCCCCCCATATGTATCAATCAACAAATTTTCAATCGAAGCGGAGGACGATTCGTGAAACGTGTATTCATCTTAGCACTTATGATTATGTTCGTCTCAATTTCAGCTGCCTGGACTAACAGCCGGGTGCTTGTAAGCACCGGACACACTGAACGCATCAATGAACTTGCTTATCAAAAATCAGATAATACACTTTTCTCGGCCGGCAATGACGGGACACTGCGCGTGTGGGATGTCGGATCAAAACAGCTTTTATATAAACTCCAAATATCTCATCTTCCAATTGAAAAGATCGCAGTACACCCCAACAAACCCCAGGTTGCGTTGGTAAGAACTGACCGTATCAATACCTTTCATTTAAGCGTATGGAACTATGAGACAGGTGAAGAACTCTATTCCCACAAGATTGAAGAAATTCCGCTCTTTATCAAATATTCTCCCCAGGGAAGTTACTTAATTTACAGTCGGACCGACTGGAAAAGTCTCGTCTTTTTAAAGGCAGGTACAGGTCAGTTTACTCCGGTTGTAGATGAAGGCTTTGGTATAGTCTCAGACGTATTTCTCTCACAATCTGAAAACACACTCCTTACCTACAACTCTTCCGGTACTATTCGCTACTGGAATACTGAAACAGGTGAGCAGAAAACCTCACCAATTTCAACCATCGCCGACTTAATCGAAATACACTTCTCCGAAAACGGCGTATATATGCTAGGACGGAAAGAAAATACTCTCTATTTAGTAAATCTCATCAGCGGACAAATCGAATCCCGGGAAAATTTCGAGCGTCTTCATGGATATTCATACAATCCAGCTACTAACCTGGTTACAACTTATATTACCGAAAATAGCCGTCCCCGCTTTCTCTCTTTTCGTGTAGAACAGAACAGTTTTCTGCGCCCGGTACAGAGTTCACTCATGGCCCCCGATAATATACAACCACCCCTGCAATTGATAGGCTCAACCCTGTACTTTTGTAAGCAGGATGGAAGCATATTAACCCAATCAGCCTATTCAACTGAGACTGAGACGTTTTCAAGATCGGTGCTCTTAAAGATAACTGATCTCGGTTTCTCTGAGGACCGTATTTTTTTACTAACAGAACAAGATGTTTTATCCTTAAGCTCTGAAGCTTTCAGCGCCGACGGACAGAAACATGGTGATAGCCCGAATTTTTCATTTTTAACCGAGAAATACCAGAGCCCACTCAACTCCGCCGCCGGTATAACAGTTCTTTCTGAAGACCGATTTTTGCTGTACCCGATCGAAGGCTCCCGTACCGATCTTTATCTTTTTAATGAAAACAGATTCCGCAAACTGAACACTGAACTAAATGGAACGGTACAATCGGCTGGACGCTACAATGAAGATGTGCTCCTCCTCGAAAAAGGCGGTACATTGAGAATTGTAGATCCCCTGGCGGATGATGAAGTTTTCAGTTATTCATCCTTCGGGCTTCAGAGTGCCATCAAAGCCTCGGGCGAAACTATTGTGGTTGCCCGAAATAAAAACGAATTTATCGATACCACCCTTCTGGCAGTTAATCCGCAAACCAGTGAAACAGTTCCAATACCGGATCGAAACCTCCTTACCTTTTTACTCGACTATGATAGTACAACCAGATCGCTGTATTCTCTCGGTTTCGAGGAACGCAGAGGATCTATTCGTACCGTACTCAAAGAACATCAGGGACGCAGCTATGGACGGGTAGCAACCTTACTCAGTTATCCCGGAGAAGACAATGAGGCTACCCTGGCGATCGATCCTGCTACTTCACGAGTGTTTACATCACTGGGATACGGTGACGTGCACATGTTCACATGGGACGGGTTTACAACTATGGAGCAGATTGAACATATACCGCGAAAACTCTATACCAACGACGGATTGCTTTACTCGTTAAACGGGGATTCTTCAGTATCTGTATGGGATATTAATCGTGGGAATTTGTTGATGACTCTGTATCTGTTTGAAAGTTCCGATTGGGCAATTGCATTTGCCGACGGCAGATTTTATGGAACCGACGGCGCAGAGCAATGGATACACCAGGCTGATTAAGGCCCCCTAAGTTCAACTATACAAAGTCGTTCTAACCGTGGGAGGGGTTTTTGGCAACCTTTTTGATCGACTCCACTACCTTGTCTTTGACCTTTACTCCATAATCGGTATCCTGAAGTGAATGCGCATAAAGGGTACCCATTAAAGAAACCCGGTACATTGGTGGTAAGTTGTTAAGGGATAGAGCCGCCATATCAAGTACACATTCTTCACATTTGCAAATATCCGTAGCCCACGCTTGTTCCAACTGATGCTCAAGCTCGGCAAGTACCATCCGTTCGGTTTCATTCACCAGATATTCAAAATTATAGTTTTCTTCAATACTCATGTACGCTTCACTCCTCTATGGTTTCTCATGCGAAAAGGACTCAAACTTAGTATAGCTCGGTAGAAATGCAAGTTTCACTGTTCCAACTGGTCCATTTCTCTGCTTTGCTACAACTAAATCGGTTTCTACATTCCCGGCATTTCCTTCACGGCTGTCCCGGTTATCCTCCCTCTCTCTATGCAGGAATAATACCACATCCGCATCTTGTTCGATAGATCCGGATTCCCGCAAATCTGCCAAGGTGGGAGGTTTCCCCTCGGACTGACGCCCAACCTGAGAAAGACATATAATCGGAATTTGAAGCTCCCGGGCCAAAGATTTTATTGACCTTGAAATTTCAGCCACCTGCTCGTGCCGAGGTACGTTGGACTTATTCTCCGGCTCTATTAAACCTATATAGTCAATAAATAGAGCTTGAATATCCTCTTTGCTTTTCATTCGCCGTGCCTGGGCGCGTAAATCCAATAGTTTTATATTTGGAGTATCATCGATATACAGCGGAGCTTCATAAATTCTGCCCGCTGCCTCGGTCAAATTATGGAAATCCGCCGGGCGCAGCATACCGGTTCTCAGTTTTTCGGAATTTATCCGTGCTTCGCTGGACAAAAGCCGCTGCATTAAGGCCATGTCGGCCATCTCAAGTGTAAAAAATCCGATCGGAACCTTCCCGTGGATAGCCATATTCGCCGCCATAGTAAGGGCTAACGCCGTTTTTCCAACTGAAGGGCGGGCTCCTATAACAATAAACTCTGATTTTTGAAAACCGCTGGTCATATTATCAAGGTCGGAAAAGCCGGTAGGAACCCCCGTATAGCTGTCTTTTGTATGATACAACCGTTCAATAGCTTCAATTGTTTCTGCAATGATATCATGAACACCACGGTAGGAATCGGTGTGCTGGCTATCGGTAATTTCAAATATTCGCTGCTCGGCCTCTTCTATAAGTACCCGCGTTTCTAAACCCTCGTCGTAAGCCTGGGTAAGCAAACCGCCGGATATCTTCAGAAGCTGACGGCGTACGCTGCGGTCTTTTACAATTTTCGCGTAATAGGCTACGTTTGCGCTGGTAGGAACCTCGTCGGTAAGGGCAGAAATATAGGCAGTTCCACCACAGGCCTCAAGCTCACCGCCCGCACTTAAACGATCGGTAAGCGAAATGAGGTCGATAGTTTCACCACGATTAAAAAGATCTATAATCGCTTTAAATATCTTCTGATGTGAACTTGTGTAGAAATCATCAGTTCTTAAATAACGTAGAACTGTAGATATTACCTCCCCATCAAGCAGAACCGCCCCAATTGTAGCCTTTTCAGCATCCACATTATGGGGCGGAACTTTTCCCTGTCGAGAAAGGGAATTCATAGGGCAGCTCGTTTCAATCTATTACTCTTCTTTTTCTTTTTCCGACTCAGCCTCTTCAGCAGCAACAACTGCCTCGGCGGCCGCCTCTTCAGCACTTTTCTCCTCAGCCCCGGTTTCGGCAGATGCCTTGGCTGCAGCGGATTTTTCAGTGCTATCCTCTTGGGCAGCTTCTTCCTTAGCAGAAACTTCTGATTCCGGCTCTTCGGCCTTTTTTTCGGCCTTTTCTTCGGCCTTTTCTTCGGCTGTTTTCTGCGGAGGCTGTTCCATACCACCCTGACTCACAACCTTCAGCTTTAATTCAGCCTCGTTGTTCTCGTATAGCTTGACGGTAACTGGATAGGTACCAACCATTTTTACAGATTGGCTCTTGAAGTCGATTTTCTTTTTCTCGACCTCGATTCCTTCTTTCAGCAGCTCCTCAACAATCATCGTACTAGTGACAGAACCAAACAGCTTACCACCCTGGCCGGCATTCATAGTAATTACTACTTCCTTGCCGTCGAGTCGTTCTTTAAGGCTCAGAGCCTGCTGTCTTTTTTCTTCTTTGCGCTTTTCGATAGAAGCCTTTCGACTTTCAAAATTAGCAATATTTTCTTTGGTATAAGGAAACGCCAGCTGTTTTGGAAACAGATAGTTCCGAGCATATCCACGAGCTACATCGCAGACATCTCCCTCCTCACCAAGGTTATACACATCCTCATTCAAAATGATTTTCATTCTTCTCTCCTCACCAGAAAGTTTTATGAGCCCTCTGTAGTAGAGTGACCGGCTCGATAGTGGATCCAGTATTCCGAGAGGCCTAATAAGGGCACTCCAACAATCAATACCAGGTTCAACCGTGGGGTTAATAGTATAATTATTGCGGAAAACACAACCAATAGCTGCAATAACCGCGATACCCCATGTTGCTGGAATAGCGATTTTAAAATCCCTATTCCCTGCATCGCATATACACTCAACAGTATCATGCCGTAGTTCCAAAATAGGAACCCGACTACAGGCACACCTACCAATACATCCAGCAGTACACCAAACCATGCCCCGATAAACGGCCATAGCAAATTCTCAGGTACGGTGAAATGTACCAGATTGTAAGGCCTGCTTCCCTTGCTTCTGCTGTAAATCCCATAAGAGAGCGCCCAGCAAGCTGACAGCATTAGAAAAAAGCTGAAAATGTAGTGCCGTATAAACACTTCCAATATCAGCGTATAGAAGCTTTCAGCATCCAGTGCCGATAAAACTTCGACTCCGTTTGCACCAGCTGCGTTTCCACCCAAACCGCCTTGCAGGCTTTCCAGTATCAGCTTGAACTGCTGTTGTAAGAATTCCATCACCTCTTGATTGCCGGAATATATTCCAGCGATAGGTAAACTTACAAGCAGCACCGCCACAGTGGCGGAGAGCAGCCGGTACAAGATTCTACCGCGCCCCCAAAAAAGAAGCGCGGCCCCTAGAATCAAGGCAATCGGATATGCCGCCTCCAGTATAAAAAAGAAACGGCGCAATACCTCATCTTCAACTCCGCGGGTCCGAATAAACACCTGAACTAGTATAGCCAATAGCAGTATTAAACCGCTATATAGTACGGCTTCCGGCCCACGTTTTAACCCCAGAACAATAAGCGGTACGGTTATAAGAAAAAACAGTACGCTAATTTGATACAAGAGAAATGCCGCTACGGTGAAGATAGCAATTTCGGTCCACTCTCTCGGTATCGCTCTCAAATCCATCCTTACTTACTGTTTTACAAACGGAAGATAAGCCAGTACTCGGGCTCTTTTTATCTCCCGTGACAGGGCACGCTGGTGCTTTGCACAGGTACCGGTAATTCTGCGCGGTAGAATTTTACCGCGATCGGTAACAAACCTTCGCAATTGGTCGGGATTTTTATAGTCGGCGACTAAACCCTGAGTACAGAACCGGCACACCTTTTTCTTGAAAAAGGGGCGTCTACCGCCGCCGCCACCGCCGCCGCGGTATGGTCGACTGTCGCGACTATCGCGACTGTCTCGGTTGTCCCGGTTGTCTCTTGTATCCCGGTTGTCCCGGTTGTCCCGGTTGTCCCGGTTGTCTCTTGTATCACGATTGTCGGCGGGTCTTCGTGGATATTCACTTCCGGAGGGCTTGTTCTCCGTTGGTTTCGTTTCGTTATTTACGCCTTCTTCAGCCATTATATTATCTCCTTCAATTTTTCAAAATGGTCTTAGAACGGAATGTCATCTTCGAATTGCTCCGGACCGCCGGAAAAATTATTCGAATTTTCGTTAGGTCCGTGCTGTGTATCGGGACGACTATTGTAAGAGGAAGCAGGGGCTTCATTTCGGTTTCCACTGGGACCACCGAGCAACTGCACATTCTGTGCAGTAATTTCCACCTTACTGCGCTGCTGACCGTCTTTCTCCCAACGGTTCTGACGAAGCTCGCCCTGAACCGCAATTTGCTTTCCCTTAGTTAAATACTGATGAATTGCTTCACCCTGTCGACCCCACACCACAATATCAAAGAAATGTGCTTCCTCTTGCCATTGGTCACCGTTTTTTCGGCTGCGATTTAGAGCAATCGAAAACTTGCAGACGGCTGTACCGCCCCCGGTGTATTTGAGCTCAGCATCGCGGGTCAGTCGTCCAACGAGGGTTACTTGATTTATATCGTTGGCCATATTACTACTCCACTTCGCTATTTTTCTTTTTTGATGAGAAGATATTTGAGCAGCGGATTGGCAAGCCGCAATTCTTCTTCCATTTTGTAGGCACTCTGAGGGTCCATTTCGAATTCATAGTAGACATAGTGCCCTTTTGGTCTCTTTTTAATTTTATAGGCAAGGTCGCGAATACCAAAATCTTCCTTCTTTCCGATTTTAGCTTCGCCCTTTTTCAGGAGCTCTTCTATCTGTTCTTTACCAGCAGAAGTCTCATCTTCCTCGGTACCGAGGATTGCAGTGAGTTCGTATTGACGCATGTGGCCTCCTTACGGACATTTTGATCCACCCTACGGGCGGATAAAGAGGTGGTCAAAAACTATCATAAGCACTAATCTGTGTCAAGTAACAGGAGGTTTAGACCGACATACTGTATATGGGACACTGGGTACATTATGAAGACGATATTTTCTTTCTGAATGAGAAAATCCGCCTATTGGCGCGTGATCTCAAACTTCATCTCGATTCCACCTATTTTGCGGAGCATGTGCATCAAGAGCTCATATTCTTTGACAACATGCTCTCCCAATTTTACCGTGCCTTAACCGCAAACCAGGAAATCTTTGAACGTCCTCGAAACCTCAGGTTTCTCAATAAAACCAAACGTTTGTACTGTAATCTGCTGGATGGGATAACCTCCGGCCATACCGCCCCCCACCTTGACCTTTCCTCCCATTTTAATGAGTATAATAATGCACAAATTCATCAGGAAGAGGAGATTTTGAAAATCCGAACTTTGTTGAATGAAATTATTATGCATGAAGAGCCGGAGGAGCTGATCAGCTCCGAAGAATACAAGTTCTTATTTGATGATCAACTTTAAGCAATAACCACATAATGGGAGGCGTCCTTTGAATACCCCTACTCTCAATCCGTCTATCGAGGAAGAGTTTAACCGAAAGCATATCAACCGTCCTCTTACTCTCACTATTCTCGAGCGCTTTAATAGAGGTGAGTTTGATCACTTCAAACCGGTACAGGTAGGAAGCCTGCCCCAAGTAGACGGCCGACAAATCATCGATATGACCAAACCAGCTGAATACAAGACCGACTTAGAACATTACCGAAAAACTCTTAGTGAATTACTCCCCGGGGTCTCTATTCATCAATATGGTACCTCTGAGGCAGGATATATTCATTTAACTAACCGAGATTTATATGAAATCGGTATGCATCTGTTGCCCAAGGTTGCCTACGGAATCCTCAACGGCGGCTCGGCTACCAGCTATGTTGACGAGAAGAAAAACCGCTCTTTTTCAAGTGAACTTTTTCATATTACAGCCCCAATCTTTGAGAAGGCTGCCGCAATTTCACGAGATAGACCAAAGAGTATAACTCCCGCCTTTATCAACCCGGATGGATCCCCAGGACCGAGCTTCCTTGAATTAAAAATAAGAGCCCTGCTCATACAATCGCTGCACTATCGCCGTCACTTTGCAGCAGACAAGAATATACAGGGCATTTTTCCTCTTTTTCAAATGACCAGTATCTATACGGATGCCAAAGTCACCGAAGCCCTGCAGGAGTACCGGAACAGCCCCTATATTGGTGCTCTTTACAATGAGCTGAACCCTGCAACTCTCCACCCTTATACTGCCGTCCAGCCACTGATAGCGGCATACACCCACAGCTCTCAGGGACGGCCGAAAGGCTTGTTCACAGAGGCCTGGGGTAAGCCGAACACCCTGCTGCCGCTTCCCGGTGGGCATGGACAGAACTTTACAGTTCTGTCACATATTTACCGCGATCTTTATTCTCAGGGTTACAGATACGCATATTTGGGTAATATAGATAATCTCGGCAATACCGTTGATCCAACAGCTTTAGCCCTGTTAGCCCTTAGTGGAAAACAGGGAGCTTTTGAGTTTTCCTTTAAAACGCCGGTCGATGTGAAGGGGGGCATACTGGTTCGGGATGAAACCGGCAGGCTGAATGCCGCCGATATAGGGCCGGCTATCTCAGAAGAAGAGCTCCGACAGGCAGAGCAGAGTGGCACCCCCATTTTGTTCAACTGTGCAAGCGGAATTTTCGACCTGAAGTATCTGAACGAGCAGCTTGAATATATCTCTGCACAACTCCCTACCCGCTTCTCGGATCAGGACAAGGACGCTGGACGCTACTCCCAAGCCGAACAAATTACCTGGGAAATAATCGGTATGATGGATAGTCCTTTAATTTTTGGAGTTCATAAATACGACCGTTTTCTAGCCTCGAAACTTCTGATAGAAAACCTGATGACCAGCGGTATTGGTTTAGAAAGCCCGGAATATCCACCGGAACTCCGCCCCCTTGCAAGTAATTTGCATAATGGGCTTATACGAGCATTGGAAGGGCCTTATGGACTAAAACTTGATCAAAACCGCTGGATTCCCAAGGCGCCGGAGGAGATAGAATGAATCCTAACCCTGACTATACGAAATTCCTTGAGAGTATCGATTTTTCAAAACTGAATGGCCTGGTTCCCGTAGTAACCCAGGATGCTGAGAATAGCGAGGTCTTGATGCTGGCCTTTGCCGATTATGAAGCGGTAAAGGCTACGCTTGCAACCGGCTACGCCCATTACCACAGCCGCAGCCGCAACAGTCTTTGGAAAAAGGGGAATACCTCGGGTAATCTTCAAAAGATAGTAGAGATTCGAATAGACTGCGATGACGATACTTTGCTGTACATCGTGCACCAGACCGGTCCGGCTTGTCACACCGGTAATCGCAGCTGCTTCTACCGCTCCGTATTTCGCCGCCAGGAAAGCTTAGAAAACAACTTAGGAGACAGCGGGTTTGACGATACGAAGGGAACCTGATATTTGCTGTTTTAAAGCTGTGGCAATTGAAACTCTGTCAAGCTTGCAATCCTCAATTAATTCACCGCGACTGGCCTGTGGAAGAAATGTATCGGGAACTCCTGACCAACGGAATTGAACCTGCAGCCCCTTGCGCAACAGCATGCCGGCAACATACTCACCTATACCGCCCATCACAGCCCCGTCTTCTACCATATACACATGGGAGTATCTTGAAATAATATCTGCAAGATACTCTTCGTCGATCGGTTTAATAAAACGAAGATTATAGAGATCGACCCCTATCCCGTTTTCCGCACTAATTCGGACAGCTTCCTGGGCTTCCTGGAACAGCCCGCCAACCGATATCAATAGAGCCTCCGCTCCATTCTGCTTAGACAACACACCGCGACCGAGGGTAATTTCTGTATTTAAGCTGCCCTGCGTATCGGGACACGCTGACTTTGGATAACGCAGCATTGCCGGGGCATCCTGTTCAAGAGCCCATTCCAGCATCATATCCACCTCATTTGCGTCCCCCGGAGCCAAAAATGTGAGACCCGGCACACTCCGAAAGAGCGGTATATCGTAGAGACCCTGGTGAGTCTCGCCATCTCCTCCTACCAGACCGGATCTGTCCATTGCAAACACAACCGGTAAACCAGGAATTGCTATATCGTGGATCACCTGATCCACCGCTCGCTGCATAAAGGTAGAGTAGATGGCGGTAACCGGTTTTAGGCCGGCAATAGCCATTCCGGCTGAATAAGTAACCGCATGCTGTTCAGCAATTCCCACATCATAAAAGCGTTCGGGAAAATGTTCTTTGAAATAGGATAAGCCGGTACCATCCGCCATAGCGGCGGTCACCCCAACAATCCGCTCATCCTTATTCGCCTGTTTTGTCAGGCTTCCAGCCAAGGCTTCGGTATAGCTAACAGAAGGCTTTTTTTCCAATTTCCCATCGGCTTGAGTAAGCGGAGAGACCCCGTGGTAGCGGGATGGGTTACTCTCGGCTAATTCGTAGCCCTTCCCTTTTTGAGTTACCACGTGCAGCAGTACCGGTTTTTTAAGCCGTCTAGCATTTTTAAGAGCTTGCCCAAGCCGTGAAAAGGAGTGACCATCAACCGGCCCGATATATTCAAAGCCCAATTCGCTGAACAGCGTTTCGCCAAGAAATGCCGCTTTAACCGCCCGCTTGAAACGAACGAACAGCTCATACAGCTTATAGCCTAAAATGGGTATTCCCTGAATTCCGCGGTCCAGCTTCTCGCGCATGTACTGATAGGCGGGAGTTGTAGTAAGTTGACTCACATAGCTGGATAACTTACTCAGGTTCGAATTAAGCGACAGTCCGCCAACGTTAGGACTGATGGACATATTATTATCGTTGAAAATTATTATAAGATCTTTACCGAGGTGACCTGCGTAATTCAAACCTTCATAGGCCATCCCGCCGGTAAGAGCTCCATCGCCCACCACCACAATAACCTTGCCCTCGTCATGAAGGATACGTTTTCCTTCAAGGGCCCCTATACCCGCGGATATCGATGTTGAAGCATGCCCGGTCTCCAGTAAATCGTGGCTGCTTTCAGTCCGCTTCGGAAATCCGGAGAGCCCTCCACGCTGTCTGATAGTAGAAAACCTATCATTACGTCCGGTAAGCAGCTTGTGGGTATAACACTGATGTCCCACATCCCAGAAAAACATATCGTGGGGCGAGTCAAATTCCCTATGCATTGCAATAGTAAGCTCAACTACACCTAGGTTCGAGGCCAAGTGCCCGCCGTTTTCCAACACAACCTTGATTATGCGTTTACGTATTTGCTGGGCTAATTGTGGTAACCTGTCTCTGTCCAGCAGCTTCAATTCTTCCGGTGAATTTACAAAAGCCAAAAGGTCATCTTTGTTTTCTTTTATATCCATAAGAACATCCTTAATAAAGTTTCGTATGCCGCTGTGCGGCAACCGAAACAATGAAAATTGCTGTCAGCAATTTTCTTATTAGTACCAATTAAATATAAACCATTATTATTAAAAATCAAATTATGAAGAAAAATTATTCCGTTGGTGTAAAAAGGGTCGAGATGAACCTATTGAAAAACTGCAGCAACAGTTCTTGCTGTTTTTCAGGGGTAAGTGATAAGGTTGAAATTGCCGGGGCAGGAGATTCAGCTGGCTCCGGTGGTTCCGGTTCAGTCCGTCTTAAATCTTCAGCTGCCAAGAACTCCGACGACTCCAAACCGGGGCTGGTATATTCCAGCACTGCATTGTGAAGGTCTTCGAATTGCAAGACACCCTGTGAGTCTACCGACGCTGCCCGCGCTTTTCCGCGTATCCGGACAGTTTCAGTGTTCCCGTTGATGGTAACGCTCCGCTGTCCCTCAACACTCAGCATGCTGTTCTGGTCGCGTTCCATTATTTGTGCAGGTATTTTAGCCTCAAGTGTATAAGTACTGTCTTCTTCAACCTCACGCACCGTATTCGAGGATCCTTCCGGTAAAAAAGAGAACAGGGATTTCCCTTCTCCTCCGGTAAAACTGAGTTTTCCTTCCTGTGAATCAACATGGGATGTGCTAAGGGTGAGAGTGGTAGTAGAGGTTACGCCGACAGCAATAATATCGCCGACCTGAAGGGCAGCTCCATCGGCTACGTACCCCTTAAAATCTTGGTCCCATAAGGTTTCCCCGGGCAGGCTGAAAGACAGAAATAGCAGTGCCGCAACAAATGCGGCACTTTTTAAAGAAAACTGATATTCCCTGCCTGTACTTATGGGAAAACTCATATTATTTCTTCTTGTGTCGATTTTTCCTTAGCTTTTTCTTACGTTTGTGTGTAGCAATTTTATGTCGCTTCTTCTTTTTTCCGCAGGGCACAGCAGATCTCCTTCTGTTTCAAGGCGTTTTTATCAGTTTACAACTGGATATTACATCATTAATACGCATCTATGCGTGCTAATAGTATGCCCTGTTTTAGCCCCTTGAGTCAAGTAGGTGAGCAAATTCTCAGCAACCCATCCATTTATAGTGCTTGAGCTTGAATATCAACAATAGTATAGTAGGACTAATGAAAAAGCAGAAGAATGAAATCCAACTGTACTCGACCGATGATAAAATTAACCGTATCATCAATCAGGAGCACTCATCTGAACAGAACCAATTCTCTCTGCACTTTACCTCAAATGAAGATTTTTTTATAAAGTTACCTCAAGCTATACTATTTCCGGGCTTTCCAATTCACCATAACATTTCAGAAACAAATCCTTCAAAAGTTTACACACAGGCATTAGAGAGCTTTATGCAGAGTGCAGTTACGCAGACCCCCCAAATATTTAAGGGTCTTACCTATTTCTTTGATCCTTCGGATATCCATCGGCCCGGTTTTTTTCATCTTTACCGCATAAAGGACCAACTATTTCTGTATCTGCTGAGGGTTGATCTAAATTTCCGCACCCATTACGGAGAGATTATAAACAAAGGCGGGAACGATTCTACCCACACCTACCGAAGCAATGCCTTGTTTTTGGAAAATGACATCATTCCGCTGTCTTCTTTGGGAGAAGAAGAGCATCGGGTGCACTCGTTCTTTATTGAACAGCACCTCTCGGACACTTGGATTGGTGAATACGGAAAAGGCTATTTCGTTCAGGGCATCTGGATAGATCGAGAACTTACGAAGTTTTTTTCAAAACTCTTTCTCCCTGCGCATAAACGAACCTATCCGTATTATCCCTTTCCCTGTAAATACCAGACTATTTGCCATTCCGTTCTCGACTTTTCACCGGCGGGGCGGACAAAACACCTGAAACTGCTCTATCAGGCGCGTGCTTTTCTGCAACCCCACTTCGAAGACATTCAGCAGACCCTCACGCAAAACGATTTTTCCGAAGAACTACCCCTGTTTCTAAAGC